>NZ_JBSFRU010000191.1:0-12111 GCF_053589395.1 Nocardia sp. NPDC003345 | reverse complement strand
GTTGTCCACATGTGGACAACCACCCGGTATCCACTGACGGCCGCCTGCGGGGGTCGGAGGCCCCTCGTAGGATGGCCGCGTGGACCCCCTCGACACCCTTCCCGCGACCGATGGCGCAGCCGGCGCCGAATCCGATGCGGCGCGAGATGTGCTACGGCGGGTGTTCGGGTACGACAGTTTCCGCGGCGATCAGGCCGAGATCGTCGCTCATGTGGTGGCCGGTGGGGACGCCCTGGTCCTGATGCCGACCGGCGGGGGCAAATCGCTCTGCTACCAGGTACCGGCTCTGGTCCGCGAGGGCGTGGGTGTGGTGATCTCACCGCTGATCGCGCTCATGCAGGACCAGGTGGACGCGCTGAGCGCGCTGGGTGTGCGGGCCGGATTCCTCAACTCGACGCAGTTCCCCGATGAGCGCCGCGCGGTAGAGGCGCAGTTCGCCGCCGGTGAGCTGGACCTGCTCTACCTCGCGCCGGAACGCCTGCGGATGGAATCCACCGCCCAGCTCCTGGAACGCGGCCGGATCGCGCTGTTCGCCATCGACGAGGCGCACTGTGTCTCGCAATGGGGTCACGATTTCCGGCCCGACTATCTGGCGCTGTCCATGTTGCACGAGCGCTGGCCGGAGGTGCCCCGGATCGCGCTCACCGCCACGGCCACCGAGAAGACCCGCGAGGAGATCGTCACCCGGCTGGAGCTCGGCGCGGCCCGCCGGTTCGTCGCCAGTTTCGACCGGCCCAATATCCAGTACCGGATAGAACCCAAGAACCGGCCCGACCGGCAGCTGCTGGACTTCCTGCGCGCCGAACACCCCGGCGACGCCGGAATCGTCTACTGCCTGTCCCGTAATTCGGTGGAGAAGACCGCCGCCTTCCTCACCGAGAACGGTATCCGGGCCGTGCCCTATCACGCCGGCCTCGACAATCGGACCCGCGCCGAGAACCAGGCGCGATTCCTGCGCGAAGAGGGGCTGGTGGTGGTGGCCACCATCGCCTTCGGGATGGGAATCGATAAACCCGACGTCCGGTTCGTCGCGCATCTGGATCTGCCCAAATCCGTGGAGGGCTACTACCAGGAGACCGGTCGCGCCGGTCGTGACGGTCTGCCGTCCACGGCCTGGATGGTGTACGGCCTGCAGGATGTGGTGCAGCAGCGCAAACTGATCGAATCCTCCGAGGGCGACGCCGCGCATCGCCGCCGTCTGCAACTGCATCTGGACGCCATGCTGGCCCTGTGCGAGACGGTCGATTGCCGCCGGGCCCAGTTGCTGGCCTATTTCGGTCAGCCGCCGCTGCCCTGCGGTAATTGCGATACCTGCCTGACCCCGCCCGAATCGTGGGACGGCACCGTCGCCGCGCAGAAACTGCTCTCGGCGGTACTGCGCCTGAAACGGGAACGTGGCCAGAGCTTCGGCGCCGGTCACCTGATCGACATCCTGCTGGGCAAGCAGAACCAGAAGGTCCTGCAATACGACCATCACGAACTCAGTGTTTTCGGAGTGGGCGGCGATCTGCGGGATACCGAGTGGCGCGGTGTGATCCGCCAGCTGCTGGCACAGGGGTTGCTCGCGGTGCACGGGGATTACGGTGTGCTGACGCTGACCGAAGCCAGTGAGGCGGTGCTCTTCGACGGCCGCACCGTGCGGTTGCGCCGGGAGCCCGAGCGTCCGACACCCTCGCGGGCGGCCCGCGGCGCCAAAGCGGCCCGGTCCGCGCCCGCGGATCTCGGCGCAGCCGATGTGGATCTGTTCGAGAAACTGCGGCAGTGGCGGGCCGATACCGCCAAGGAACAGGGCGTACCCGCCTACGTCGTCTTCCACGACGCCACCCTGCGCGATATCGCCGCCCGCAAACCCGCCGATCTACCCGCGCTGGGCGCGCTGAGCGGGATCGGCGAGAACAAACTCGCCCGCTACGGCGAGCAGGTGCTCGAGGTGGTGGCGAGCGGCTGAGCCGGGTTTCGCGTGGAACATCCCGGCGCACATCGCGATTCACTCGGCGGTTGCTCCCGTCAGTGACGATAGGGGCCTGGACAGCACCCCCTAGCCTGGCAGTATGTCCAGTCAGCGCCCGCCGTGGTCCCGGTCACCCGGCCGTGCGGCGCCGGTCGCCCGGTTCGGCAGCCTGGACCCCGCGGTCATCCGCGCCGGAACCGGGAAGGGCCCGTCCGCACCGCCGGATCCCGGGAGCCGGGGCGAACCGGCGGGTCGTATCGGAACAGGCGCCGATTCCGACCCCACGGTCTCGGCGAATCTCCTGGGATCCGCGGTGTCGGCGGTTCCCGGGCACCCCGGGGGATCGCCCGCCACCTTGCCCGCCGTTCCTGCGGCCACCCCGCATCCTGCCTACGCCGAACCGGATTCCCCCGGCTTCCCGGCGGGCGAACACCCGGAACCCCAGGGCGCGGCCGGCGTCGATATCGAACCGGCCGCGGGGTATTCCGATGCGGACCTCGCGCTAGCGACCCGCTTCGACGGGCCGTCGGAAGAATCGCTTGCTGCCGGCGCCGCGGACCCGGACCGGTACCCCGGCGATCCGTTCGGCGAGGACCCACCGGTACGGGCACTCTCCCGGCCGGGCCCTTCCGGCCGATATGCGCTGCTCGGGTTGTGCCTGGGCCTGGCGGTGCTCCTGGCCGCCGGCGGTTTCTATCTGGGCCGCACGACCGGCCCGGACCAGGCAGGTACGCCGGGTCTGGCCACCGTGGCCTCGGCGCCGACGGCCACCGTCGAGGTGGTGCCACCACCCTCGAAAACCTCCGTGCCGGGGGCCGGTTCGCGCGATGTGGGGACCGGTTTCGTCTTCGGCAAGGTCCGGAGCAACGACGGCGAAACGCTCACCGTGAAAAGCGAAATCACCCCCACGGAGATCACGGTGCACACCGACCGCGACACGAAGCTGTACGTTCTCATGGCCAGCCGGGTCGAGGGGATCACCATCGGCGCGCCGGTGATGGTGTACGGGCGCAGACATGCCGACGGGTCGCTCACGGCGAATACCATCACCGGGCTGTCATTGCAGGCCTAGACGAACAGGTCGGTAAGCGGTCACAAGCTGACCTCAATTGTGTGGACAATCGAAGTATGGCGAATACGAGCACGCGGACGCTGCGCCTGCTGTCGCTGCTGCAGACCCACAAGTACTGGCCCGGCGGCGAGCTGGCCGACCGGCTCGGTGTCTCCGCGCGAACCCTGCGTCGCGATGTGGACCGGCTGCGCGAGCTGGGTTATCCGGTGGAGGCCCAGCGCGGCGTGGACGGCGGGTATCAGCTGGCCGCGGGTGCGGCGCTGCCGCCGCTGATGGTCGACGACGACGAAGCGGTGGCCCTGGTGGTCGGATTGCAGTCCGCCATGCAGGGCTCGGTGGCGGGTGTCGCGGAATCCTCGGTGCGTGCCCTCGCCAAGGTGGTGCAGGTGATGCCACCACGGTTGCGCCGCCGGGTCGATGCCATCCGGGCCATGACGGTCCCCGCCGAATGGAGCGGCGGCCCCGGGCCGGGCCCCGATCCCGCCACCCTGACCACCCTGGCGCTGGCCTGCCGCGACAGCGAACGCCTGCGTTTCTCCTATACCGCCGCCGACGGGAGCCGCACCGAACGTCATGTGGAACCGCACCGGCTGGTATCGCTGGGCCGGCGCTGGTACCTGGTCGCGTTCGATCTCCTGCGCCACGATTGGCGTAGTTTCCGCATCGACCGGCTCACCGGCCCGGCGGGCGACGGGGCCCGGTTCCGGCCGCGTGAGCTGCCCGTCGCGGACGCGGCCGAATTCGTGCGGGCGGGTGTCGACCGCATTTCCCGTCCGTACCACATCCGAGCGCTGGTCCGGGCCCCCGCCGACGATGTGCGTGCCCGGATCGGACAGTGGAGCACCGTCGAAACCGTCGCGGCCGACACCTGCCGGGTCACGATGAGTACCGATTCCCTCGATTGGCCCACCATGGCGCTGGGATCGCTCGACGCCGAATTCGAAGTTCTCGAACCGCCGGAACTCGTCGCTCAGCTCCGGTCCTGGGGCACGCATTTCCTGCGCGCGGCGAATGCCGACGACCCCGCCACCGCACCCTGATACGGGGCCGCGCGCAATCGTTGCGCGCGAACCTGTTCAGCGCGCCGCGCGGTTCCCGTTCGCGCGTCCGGACGGGGTCTTGCCGGTGTTGGGTAACAGGTGCACCGTCGCACCCGAGTCGGACGTACCCGCACCGACCCTGGCGGCGAGTTCGGTCGTCGCCTCGGCCAGCAGTTCGGGATGGGAGAACGGCATCCAGTGCCCGGCGGGTACGTCCCGGCGCCACAGCCGCGATACCCAGCGCGCGGAATCGTCGTAGCCCGCGGGCCGGACAGCGATATCGCGGCCCGCCACTATCAGCTGCACCGGAACATCGGTGGTGCGCTCGCGCGGGTTCAGCATCCGCGAGATGATGTTGGCCCGGTAGATCAGCAGGCCGTCGACCATATCCTGCTTCAGGGTGGGCCCGAAGTGGATCGTCGAGGCGGGGGTGCTGTTCATCAGCTGGATCACCCGCCGCCAGCGGCCCTCGGTGGCGACGGCCCCGAACAGCAGCCGGGGCAGCACCGGCGTCATGAACAGCCCGGTGTAGGCCGAGGAGAGCAACTGGGTGAACGGCTGCCACAGATTACGCGGGCTCGGGCTGCCCAGCCGGGCGCGCACCCAGGCGGCCAGATGGTCCAGATTCGGGCCGGAGACCGAGGTGAACGACGCGATCCGCTCGATGGCCCGCGGTTCGCATACCGCCTCCCATACCTGAACCGAACCCCAGTCGTGCGCGAGGACGTGCACGGGGCGTCCGGGGCTCACCGCGTCGGCGACCGCGTAGAAATCGGCGGCGAGTTCTTCCAGCCGGAAATCGGCGACCCGGGAGGTGCGGGTGGACGCCCCGTGCCCGCGGGTGTCGTAGGCGACCACATGGAATCGTTCGGCGAGCAGCGGGATCACCCCGCGCCACAGATGATGCGTATCGGGCCAGCCGTGGACCAGCACCACGGTTTCGGCCTCGGGATCACCGTATTCGAAGACTGCCAGGTCGAATCCGCGGTGGTGGACCGTCCGGGTGGTCTCGGGTAGGTCGGTGTTCGCTGCGGTCACGCTCACTCCTCGTGCTCTCGGTACTGCCGGGTGGTCGGGTTCGGTCGGGGCCGGATCTACAGATCGAGCACCAATCGGCCGCCCGCGCAGCGGGATACGCACACCAGCATCTCGCCGGCGTCGCGTTCGGCCGGGGTCAGGACGGAGTCCCGGTGCTCCGGCTCGCCGTCGAGCACCCGGACCTTGCAGGTCCGGCAGAAGCCCTGACGGCACGAGTACGGCTGATCCGGGCGGCTGTGCAGCAGCATCTCCAGGGCCGAGCGGTCGGCGGGGACCTCGATCACCGCACCGCCGCGGGACAACTGGATCTCGAAGGGGATGCCGTCGACGACGGGCGGTGCCGAGAAACGTTCGGAATGCAGTTCGACGCCGGGCATCTCGCGGACCGCGGCGGCCACGCCGGCGATCATCGGGGTGGGACCGCAGCAGTAGACGGCGGTATCGGGCCCGACGCCGTCCAGGAGTTCGGCGATGGCGGGCAGGCCGTGCCGCTCATCGGTACGTACCCGCGCGCGCGGCCCGAAACCTTCCACCTCGGCCAGGAAGGGGAGAGTGGAGCGAGCACGTCCGGTATAGATCGCGGTCCATTCGATGCCGAGGGCGTCGGCCAGCCGCATCATGGGCAGGATCGGGGTGATCCCGATACCGCCGGCCACGAACCGTACCCGCGCCGCCGGGGAACCGTGGCCGGGTGCGGCGAACGGGAAAGCGTTGCGCGGCCCCCGGACCACCAGCGCCCGCCCCACCGAGAGCTCGTCGTGTACCTCGGCCGACCCGGCGCCGCCCGGGATACGGCGTACCGCGATCCGGTAGGCGCGGGTGTCACGAGGGTCGCCGCACAGGGAGTACTGCCGCAGCAGACCGGAGGGCAGTTCGAGATCCAGGTGGGCGCCGGGCCGCCACGGCGGCAGCGGCCCGCCGCCCGGCGCGGCCAGGCGCAGGCTCACCACATCCTGGTCGGAGGCGACGACGCGCCGTTCGGTGACCACGAGCGGGATCCGGCGGTCGTCGACGCGGGGTCGCAGGTCGCGCAGGTTGGTCAGGGCGGTCCAGCGCATGCGGGCGCTCACCAGCGCGTCCAGCAGGCGCATGGTGCGATCGGCCCCGCGCCGGCCGTACAGATCGGCCGGTGGCCCGGACGCGGCGGGCCGCCCGGAATCGGTGATCGTCACGATGCCGCCCGCGCCGCCGGAGATTTCGCGAGATAGGCGATGGCCTGCGCGGTGGAACCCACCGTCTCCGGGGTGTAGCCGGGCTTGAAGGTCGACAGTGCGCTGATCAGCAGCGACGGGATTCCGGGCAGCGCACCGCGGCGCATCGCGCCCAGGATGCGCAGCAGCAGCCGCGGATATCCGAGGTCGGGCAGTGCCGGATCCCGGCGCACCAGGAATTTGGTGCCGCGGACCAGCAGAACCAGGAAGGTGGGGAAGACCAGCAGCATCAGCGCACCGCGCCGGAGGTAGCCGACACCGAAGTATTCGGCCACATCGTGGGCCACATTGCGATGTTCGACCTCCTCGGCACCGTGCCACCGGAACAGGTCGAGCATGCGCGGGTCGGCGTCGAACTTCTCCAGCTCGCTGTTGAGTATCCAGTCACCCAGGAAGGCGAAGAAATGCTCGAGCGAGGCGATAACGGCGAGCCGGTCCACCAGTTGCTGCCGCCCCGCCCGGGTGCCGGTGCCGCGTCGCGGTCCGACGGTGGTGCGGAACAGGTGCTCGGTCTGCCGGATGAACGGCCGCGGATCGATACCGTTGGCCGTGAGCAGCGATTCGTGCGAATCGGCGTGGGTTTCGGCGTGCATCGATTCCTGCCCGATGAAGCCGAGCATATCCTCACGCAGTTTCTCGTCCCGGACGAACGGCAGCGCTTCGCCGAAGGTCACCAGGAAATTGCGTTCGCCTTCGGGCAGTAGCAGATTCAGCGAGTTCAGCACATGCGAGGCGATGGGTTCGGTGCGCATCCAGTGCAGCGGGACCGCGGTCCAGTCGAAACTGACATTGCGGGCGTGGACTGCGACCTCGCCCGGATCGGTCGCCTGCCGTGCTGCGGGATGGCCGAAAAGCCCCATCGATCCTCCTCGATCGTCACCAGCTCCGGGCGCGACCGGAGTCGCGGCCGGAGATTGCCCCGGTCCCGCGATCATACCCATAAGTGCGACGATGGGTTACATATAGTTCCGCATTCGTGCTATTCGCCCGGCGGCTCCCACTGTGCGACCAGGTCCAGCAGGCCGGGGAAGCGATCGTCGAGATCCTCGACCCGGACCAGATTGCGCCCCGCTCAGGCCGAACTTGCCGGTCGGGCCGGACTGACCCAGGCAAAGATCTCGCGTATCGAGGGGGCCGACACTGTGCCAACCCTGCCGCTGCTCGCCGAGCTCGCCGATGCTCTCGACGCCACCCTCATATCGCTCTCGACGTCGATGCCACCCAGGTGACGTTTACGGGCCATCACGCCGACGCCGCTTGACCCGAGCCTCGAAATAGGACGAGGACGACGAAGGCCCGGTCCGAAAGGACCGGGCCTCTTGTGGAGCTGCCGGGAATCGAACCCGGGTCCTCCGCCGCGTCACCAGGGCTTCTCCGTGTGCAGTTCGCTGTGCCTCTGCTCGGATCTCCCGGTCTCGCGAACAAGCCGGGATGACGATCCCAGTCGCTGTGAGATGTCCCGTACGACTCCGCGACCGAGCCGCACGGTGAGCCCTCTAGCTGATGCCGGCACCGAAGCCGAGGGCGAACCTCGGGCCGACAGAGACGCTATCGCTTAGGCAGCGAGAGCGTACTCGCGCTGATGAGAATCGGCGCTTAATTGGTTGCAGCGACGCTTACGGTGGTCTCTTGCCTGCACCGACACGCTTCCCCTGAATCAACGTACGCAGTCGAAACCGTTCAGCCCCGTACGTCCCGGCACCTTGCCGGGCTAGTCATGCTAACACTTCGGGCAGTGTCGTTCATTCCCGTTTTCCGGGCGCCCGGGCCGCTCGCGCCCGGCGTCAGCGCATGCCCTTGATCCGGCGCCCGATCTCCCGGGTGACCTCCCGTTCGGCGGTGCGCCGTGCGAGGTCCTGGCGTTTGTCGTAGTCCTGTTTACCCTTGGCGAGGGCCAGTTCGACCTTCACCTTGCCGTCGGAGAAGTACATCGATAGCGGCACCAGCGTCTGATTGCCCTCGCGGGATTTGCCGACCAGGCGTTCGATCTCCCGCTTGTGCAGCAGCAGTTTGCGGACCCGCCGAGGAGAGTGGTTGGTCCAGGTGCCGTGACTGAACTCGGGGATGTGCAGGCCGCGCAGCCAGACCTCGCCGTTGTCGACGGTCGCGAAGGCGTCCACGAGCGAGGCCTTGCCCTCGCGCAGGCTTTTGACCTCGGTACCGACCAACGCGATCCCGGCCTCGTAGGTGTCCAGGATCGTGTAGTTGTGCCGCGCCCGGCGGTTGGTCGCGATAACCTTGCGCCCCTTCTCCTTCATATCGACAACCTTAAGGCGCTGCGGCAACCGGATTATTCCCCGGTCGCCGGTCAGGTGGGTTTCAGGATCAGGTAGAGAACGAAGACCGCGACGAAGGCGGCGACCAGCAGCACGGTCGACAGCCGCGGACGGCGTCGCGGGCGGGGGGTCCGGCGGCCCAGCCAGCCGAGTTCGACAGCGGGATCGATCTGTGGCCCGCGTGGAGGAACGGCATCGACCGGCTCGCCGGGCGCGGGTCCACCGATGTCCGCGCCGGTCGCTTGATCGGAGTCATCTCCGGGTGGCATGCACGCAGAGTAACGCCGTCACGACGAATTCGGAGGCGATGCGCGTTACCGGCCGGCCGGTGCGGATCTCAGCGCGGAGATCTGAGGATGCGCAGGGTGATCCCGAGGCCGACCAGAATGCAGGCGGTAGCGACCAGGGCGGTGCCCAGCGATTGGGTGATGGCGGCGATTCCGGTGCTGAAGATCAGGCACGTGGCCAGTGCCAGCAGCGCGGTACCCCATTCCATGCCGGCGATCCGGGCGGGTCGATTTCGCAGGGCTGCCATGGATTCGGAGTACCCCAGCGGATTGGTTATCAAACCGTTACGGCCGAGGTTCTCCGCGGGCCGGGCGCCGACCCGCAGGTCGGCCGTACGGGGTGCGTAATGGCTGGCCATAGCGGGACCTCCGTCTCGGTGTCGGTGCGGCAATTGTGTTCAGCGTAACGGAGAAATCTCTGCCTGGATACCGCACGGCAAATCTGGAGAAAAGGGTCACAGACTGTGCCGTGAAGCGGTCTGTTACCGCGATCTGGGCGTGATGTGCCGGGGTAAAACGGCAGTTGGCGGGGACCGGAACGGCTGCAGGAAGCGGTACGGAACCGCAGGTTTCCGAAACGATCGGATAACAGACCAAAAGTCCGTAATTCGGTAGCCAAATATTTGCCCGGTATCCTCGTGGACTGTGGTAAGAGGACGGTGATCAGCGCGTGCCTAAGCTAGGGGCATGCCGATATCAGACTTCCGGGTATCTCGCCGGCCTCGGTTGCGAACAGTCCCGCGGACGGGTGGGGCACGCCGGTGACCGAGTGGTACGAGCGCACCGGCCGCATCACGATACTAACCGGCGCCGGTATCTCCACCGACAGCGGAATCCCGGATTTCCGCGGACCGCGGGGAGTGTGGACCGAGGATCCGATCGCCGAGCTGCTGTCGACCTACGACAACTACATGGCCGACCCCGCGTTGCGGGCGCGGTCCTGGCTGGCGCGCCGGGACAATCCGGCCTGGGCCGCGCAGCCCAACGACGCCCATCGCGCGCTGGTCGACCTGGAACGCTCCGGCCGGGGAGTCACGATCATCACCCAGAACATAGACCGGCTGCACCAGCGGGCCGGGTCGGCGCCGCAGCGGGTGGTCGAGATCCACGGGAATATGTTCGACGTGGTGTGCGTCGGCTGCGCCTACACCGCGAGCATGGCGGCCGCGCTGGAACGCGTCGCCGCGGGTGAAGCCGATCCGCCCTGCCCGGAGTGCGGCGGGATCCTCAAGGCCGATGTCATCATGTTCGGCCAGGCGCTCGACCACCGCACGCTGCTGAAGGCCTCGCTGGCGGCGGAGACCGCGGAAATCTTTCTCGCCGTGGGCACTTCCCTGCAGGTCGAGCCCGCGGCCTCGCTGTGCGGGCGGGCGGTCGCCGCGGGCGCGGATCTGATCATCGTGAATGCCGAGCCCACGCCCTATGATTCGCTGGCGACCGAGGTGATCCGCGAACCCATCGGCAGCGCGTTACCCCGGCTGGTCGAGACGATCCTGAACCGCTGAGACCGGGCCGAGTACGCGGTCGAGATAGGCGTTGGCGAACCGGCCCCGCGGATCGTAGCGGCGGCGCACCTCGGCGAAACGGTCCCAGTCCGGGTAGCGACCGCGCAGGGTGTCGGCGGTCTGGAAATGGCGTTTGCCCCAGTGCGGGCGGCCGTCGAAGCGGTCGAAAACCGCTTCGCAGGCGCGGAAGAAGGGCTCGTACTCCATGCCCTGGTATTGATGCACCGCGATATAGCAGGTGGGGCGGCCACCCGCGGGGGAGAGGAACGCGTCGTCGCCGGACACCCAGCGCACCTCGATCGGCATCGGACTGTCGAATCGCTTGGCGGTCTCCTTGATCTCGCGGATCGCCTCGACCGAATGCTCGCGCGGGATGGCGTATTCCATCTCGGTGAACCGGAACAGCCGGGGGCTGGTGAACACCCGGTAGGAGCGATCGACCTGGCGCCGGTAGCTGCCGGCGTACGCCGCGCCCCGGTGAATCCACGGGATCAGGGCGGGCCGGCGCCGCGCGACCCGGCACAGGGCGTCGAAGGCGTGGTTGGACAGCAGGACGTCGGCGAACCAGTCCACCAGTTCGCCGCGCGGGGCGGCCGGCAGCTCGACCCGGTTGTTGCGCTTGGTCATCGCGATCGGGCTGTGCGCGAACATGTAGAACTCGAAGTGGTCGTTGTCGTCGATCAGGGAATCCAGATCGGCTAGTACGTCCTCGACCGGCACCGGTCGCTCGATGCCCTCCAGAACGAAGGATTCGACGAGCTGGACCGTGAACGCGGTCACCACGCCCAGCGCCCCGAGGCCGACCCGGGCCGCGCGCCAGGCCTGCGGATTGGATTCCTGCGAGAGTTCGGTGACCCGGCCGTCGGCCGTCATCAGTTCCACCGAGTGCAGGGCCGCGGAAATATTCGGCAGCCGCCCGCCGGTGCCGTGGGTACCGGTGGCGGTGGCGCCCGCGATGGTCTGTACATCGATATCGCCGAGATTGGGGAAGGCCAGGCCGTGCGCGTCCAGCTGGTCGTTGAGCGCGGCGAGTGTCATCCCGGCCTGGACCCGGGCCCGGCCGGTGTCCCGGTCGACCGCCAGGACGCGGTTCATCCGGGACAGGTCCAGCAGGACGCCGTCGGTGAGGCAGGTATCGGTGAACGAATGGCCGGCCCCCGCCACCCGGACCCGCTGCCCCTCATCGGCGGCGCGTCCGAGTTCGGCGGCCAGTTCGGCGTGATCGCGGGGTGCGGCCAGCCGCGCCGGTGCGCACTGCTGGTCACCGGCCCAGTTCACCCATAACTTGGTCACACGTCCAACTCTAGGGCATCGCCGGGGACCGCGCCGGAAAACGGGTACAGCCGTGTGATCAGCGCGGCCGGTTGGGAAAGGGGCCGGGTCTGGCGGCCTTGGCCTGCTCCACCTCGGCCAGGCTGAGGGCGTTCACCGGCAGGGCCTGGCGCGCCGAGGTATCGGCACGAATGCCGTTGAGGGTGATCGCCATGTACCGGCGCCAGATATCGGGATCCACCGGGCGCGCGAACTCGGCCAGTGAATCGACCATGAGGATCAGCGCGAACAGGTCGGTGGCCTCGATTTCGGGCTGCACCACACCGGCCGCCCGGGCGCGCTCCATCACCGCGGCCACCGCCGGGCCGACCCGATCCTGCCCACAGCCGAGCCGGATCGGATCGTCGCGCAATTCGAGCATGACCTCGCTGAACCCGCGATTGGTCGCCATATGCCGGC
>NZ_JBSFRU010000190.1:0-12128 GCF_053589395.1 Nocardia sp. NPDC003345 | reverse complement strand
CCACCGGCCGGATCTCGGTGACCCGCAGCGACAGGGTGCCCCGGCCGGGGAAGAACGACAGTTTGCCGTACACGACCACCCGGCTGCCCTCCTGCAGCGGGACGGGGGCATTGCGGAGCAGGGCGGGATCGCAGGTCACCGACAGCGACATATCGGCGGCCGGATCGCGCAGTACGAGGAACGCGGTGCGGGTGCCGGGACGCAGGTTGATCTGGGTGAGCTGCCCCTCCACCCAGATGGTGCCGAGGCGGTCGATCCACTGGGCCACCTTCATCGACACCGAACGCACCGGCCACGGGTGTTCGGCGGAGTTGGCGGGCGCCGCCTGCCCGGCCCGGCCGGAACCGGTCCGGGCGGGCGCCGGATCGTCGGTCACTGGGCTCGCACGGTGGCGATCCGGTTGGTCAGCATGGTGACGTAGGCGGCGCGGTCCCGGGTGCGCTGTTCGTAATCGAGCAGGGCGACCAGATCGGCGACGGTGAGCGTGCGCAGCCGGCCACGCAGCTGGGCGAGGCTCATATTCGGGTAGTCGTAGCGCGCGCCGACCTCGGGGAGATCGGGTTCGGTCGCGGCGGGCTCCGGGTCGGCGGCCGGCTCGGACGCTACGGCCGGGGGCTCGGTATGGGGGGCCTCGTCCACCGGGGACTCGGCGGGCTCCGCGGCCGGGGCGGGATCGTCGGCGGGTTCGGGCTCCGGGTCGAAAGCGAGCGCGTCGGGCACGGAGTTGCCGTTCTGGATGGCGCGCAGGCCGGCCAGGGTCTCCTGGAGGGCGAGCTCGACCTCGAGGGGATCGGATTCGAAGCGGTCGAAGCCGGTGCTCCCGGCCGGCGCGGCGGCACCCGGCGTGCGGGCGGGTAATTCCTCGTCCTCGTCGAAGGTGGCCCATTCCGGCTGCTGTTCCGGACGGTTGACGATCCGGTCGAAAACCGAATCGCCCTTGATCGCGAGACTGGTGACGAACTGCTGGAAGTGCATACCCGTCTGCAGCAGTTGGCTCACTGCGGTAACGGGCAGCTTCACCGCCGCCGACGGTAGCCGTCGTGTCTCTTCGAGGACATAGACGGCGGCTCCGGCGGCGACGCGGGCCAGGAACGGTGGTCGAAACATGGTACTAGCCTGCCCGATATCGCCTGCTCCGCAAAAGAGGGTGGGCGGATACGGCCGTCCGTGGCGCGACATCGGGTCCGGGCGCCCGCTCGGTTGCCCACGGGCTGCGCCGGGGTCCGGCCGCACCGGACTGTGGGGAGGCCCACGCGCGTGGAGCGGGGGGACGGCGGCGCACGTATCGTGTGGGGCATGTCCTCGGCAATACCGTTGAATGTCGGAATCGCTCGTTCGGCCGGCGCGGCGACCCTCGCCCCGGAAGGCAAACGAGTGCTGCTCGCCGAACCGCGCGGTTATTGCGCAGGTGTGGACCGCGCGGTCGAAACCGTGGAGAAGGCGCTGGAGAAACACGGCGCGCCGATCTACGTGCGCAAGGAGATCGTGCACAACCGCCACGTCGTGGAGACGCTGCGGGAACGCGGTGTGATCTTCGTCGACAGCACCGACGAGGTGCCGGAGGGTGAACTCGTCGTGTTCTCGGCCCACGGGGTCTCCCCGGCAGTGCACGCGACCGCCGCCGAACGCAATCTGCGCACCATCGATGCCACCTGCCCGCTGGTGACCAAGGTCCATCAGGAGGCGAAACGCTTCGCCCGCGACGACTACGACATCCTGCTGATCGGCCACGAGGGTCACGAGGAAGTCGAGGGCACCGCCGGCGAGGCCCCTGAACACGTCCAGCTCGTGGACGGCCCGGACGCCGTCGACGGAGTGACCGTCCGGGACGAGTCCAAGGTGATCTGGCTGTCGCAGACCACGCTCAGTGTGGACGAGACGATGGAGACCGTGTCGCGCCTGCGGGAGAAGTTCCCGGCGCTGCAGGATCCGCCGAGCGACGATATCTGCTACGCCACCCAGAATCGTCAGGTGGCGGTGAAGGCGATGGCCCCGGAATGCGATCTGGTGATCGTGGTGGGTTCCCGGAACTCGTCGAACTCGGTACGTCTGGTGGAGGTCGCGCTCGGTGCCGGCGCGCGGGCGGCGTATCTGGTGGACTACGCGCGTGAGGTCGATCCCGCCTGGCTGGAGGGCGTCGGCACGGTCGGCATCACCTCCGGCGCCTCGGTGCCCGAGATCCTGGTGCGCGGGGTCCTGGACATGCTGGCCGAATACGGTTTCGGTGAGGTGCAGCCGGTGACCACCGCCAACGAGACCCTGGTCTTCGCCCTGCCCCGCGAATTGCGGGCCGCCCGGCGCTGATCGCGCCCGCCGAACGAGAACGTCCCGCCCGGTCGCCCGGGCGGGACGTTCGCGTTTTCAGCGGGGTTCGGGCCGCCGCCGTTCCGGGATCGGTTCCCGGACCCGGCCCGGCCGGGGTTGCCGCGGCGGTTCGGTGCGGCGGCCGTTGGCCCGTACCGGCTCCTCCTGGACCGGGGCGGCCGGGGTGCGGGCCGGCCGGTGCCCGCGCACCTCACGGGAGCGTGGCGCCGCGGCGGACCGGGCCGCCGGTTCGGTGGGCGGCCGTCCCCGGCCGCCGCGCCGCGGGGGCTCGTCGTGGGTGTAATCGGGTTCGGGGTGTTCGGGCCGGGTGGGGCGGGCCTTGGTCTTGGCGTTGGCCTTCGAGCGGGCGGCCAGGGTTTCCGCGCGCGACGGTTTACCCCCGCGTGCCGGTTTTCCCTCCCCTCCCACGGGCCGTTTCGGCTGACCGCGGCCGGTCCGTTTCGCCGTCTCGCGGCGGGGCCGGTTCTCCGCGCGTTTCTTCGGCTCGCCGCGTGTGCCACGCCGTTCGCTGCGGCCCCAGCTCGTCCCGCGCCGGGCCTCGGCGGACTCACGCGCCGCCTGCTCCGAGCGGTACTGCGCGATCCGGATACCGGCGATGATCAGCACCAGCACCGTCGCCAGCATCATCGGCGGGAAGCGGTGGACCAGCGGGATCGCCATGTTCAGCAGGATGTCCTTGAGCGAGGAGGTGCTGCTTCCGGTGATCTGGCGATAGGCGATCGGGACCGCGACGAACAGTAGGAGCGGCGGTAACACCATCGTGGTGAAGAGCCCGCGGAACCGTACCGCCGCGGCCGCGGCGACGCAGCCGAGGATGTAGAACGCGCTGAAGGTGCCGGTGAGGTCCGTGACGTTGCCGAGGGCATCGATCACAAAACCCACGAATGTGCAGGCCGCCGCGATGAGAACCGCGGCATAGGCCGGGACACCCGGCACCGTCGGCAATAACGAACGTTGCGGCGCGGGCACCCGGGAATTCACTCGTTGGGAAGCAGCCACGTATTGAACACTATCGTCCGGACGGGTCGACCGTGTTACGGCACGGCGGGTCCGGGGTCGCGATTGTGCGGAAACGGTGGTCGGCGGCGGTATTCATACGCGTCAAGGGTTATGGGTGGCGACTGCCACGACGGCGCAATGGAGACATTCGCTCGCCGGTGTCATGTTGTCCGTGCTGGTCGCTTCGAGACGGCCCGCCGCTTTCGGCGTGTTGCCGGTGTGGCGGACCGGGTATCGGCGTTCGCGTTGAAAGCTGTCGGTGAGTTGCCCTAAGTTCGCGGTCATGCGAATCCTGCATACGTCGGACTGGCATATCGGGCGCACCTTTCACGGCGTGGACCTGCTGGCCGATCAGGCGCGGGTCCTCGACGCGATCGCCGGGATCGTCTCGGACGAGGGTGTGGACACGGTGGTGCTACCGGGTGACGTCTACGACCGCTCCATACCGAGCGCCGACGCGATCGCCGTGTGCAACAAAGGATTCGAGGCCATCCGCGCGGCGGGCGCCCGGATCGTGGCCACTTCCGGGAACCACGACTCCCCGGCCCGGCTGGGCGCGGGCGCGAGTTTCGCGGCGGCCGGCGGGCTGTATCTGCGCACCACCGTGTCCGATTCGGCGCGGCCGGTCCTGCTGTCCGACGAACACGGCGAGGTGGCGTTCTACGGGATCCCCTACCTGGAGCCCGAGATCTGCCGGGCCGAGTTGGAGGTGCCGCAGGCCCGCTCGCATACCGAGGTACTCGCGGCGGTACTTGCCCGGATCGCCACGGACCGGCGCGACCGCCCGGATATCCGGACCGTGCTGCTCGCGCACGCCTTCGTGGTGGGTGGCGCTGCGGGCGGATCGGAGCGGTCGATCTCGGTGGGCGGGGTGGAGACGGTGCCGCTGGGCATGTTCACCGATCCGGAATTCGACTATGTCGCACTCGGGCATCTGCACTCCCCGCAGACCCTGGCCGACGCCGTGCGCTATTCGGGGTCGCCGCTGCCGTATTCGTTCGGGGAGAGTTCGCATCGTAAGAAGGTGTGGCTGGTAGACCTCGCGGCCACCGGCCCGGCCCGGATCCGGGAGCGGGAGCTGCCGCTGGTGCGCGGCCTGAGCAGGCTCACCGGCACGCTGGAGGAACTGCTGACCGATCCGCGGCACGCCGCCGCCGCGGAGCACTACGTCTCGGTGACGCTCACCGATTTCGCCCGGCCGGTGGACGCCATGCGCAAACTCCGGGAGCGGTTCCCGCACGCGGTGCATATGGAATGGGAGCGTCCGCAGGGAGATCCGGCTCTGAAGTACCGGGAGCGGGTGCGAGGGCGCGACGATACGGAGATCGCACGGACCTTCCTCACCGATGTCCGGGGCGACCCGTCGGCCTCGGAGATGGCCTGGATGGCCCGGGCGATGGCCGCGGCGGTCCGGGAAACCGACACCGTCGGGCCGGGTGGTCCGGAACAGCCGGCCGATACGGAACTCACCGCATGAGGTTGCACCGGCTGGAGCTGACGGCGTTCGGCCCGTTCGCCGATACCGCCGCGGTCGATTTCGACGCCCTGGGCGCCGACGGGCTGTTCCTCTTGCACGGGCAGACCGGCGCCGGGAAGACCACCGTGCTCGATGCCATCGCCTTCGCCCTGTACGGGCGGGTGCCGGGGGCGCGCGGCGACAAGCGACTGCATTCCGATCATGCCCCCGCCCAGACGCGCCCGGAGGTGATGCTGGAGGCGACGCTGGGCGACCGGCGGGTGCGCCTGACGCGCCACCCCGAATTCGAGCGTCCCAAACTCCGCGGCACCGGAAGCCGGGTGGAGAACGCCAAGGCGACGCTGGAATGGCTGGACGGACGCGGCACCAATTTGTCCCGGATCAATGAGATCGGCGACGAGGTGCTGCGGCTGCTCGGGATGAGCGCGGATCAGTTCTTCCAGGTGGTGCTGCTGCCGCAGGGCGATTTCGCGAAGTTCCTGCGGGCCGAGAACGAGGACCGGGAGCGGTTGCTCGAGAAGTTGTTCGATACCGGCCGGTTCGGTACCGCCGAGCAGTGGCTGACCGCCCAGCGCAAGAACTCGGGCGAGCAGATCGGCACCCAGCAGCGCAATGTGGAGGATCTGATCACCCGGGTCGCGGTGACGGCCGGGATCGACCGCACCGAACGGATCGATATTCTCGACGCCGTCGAGTGGTCGCAGGATCTGCTGGGGACTTCCCGGCGCGATCTGGAACTCGCGCTCGGGGAACTGGAATTGCGGCGGGCCGAATCGGCCGAGGCCGACGAACAGGCGGAGAACGAACGCCGGTCCACCGAGCGGCGGCAGCGGTTCGAGCTGGCCCGCCGTCAGCTCGACGACTACGCCGGCGGTTCCGCCGGGCGCGATGCCGACCGCACCGAACTGGACCGGGCCCGCCGCGCGGAGCCGGTCGCGGCGGCGCTGGGTGAAGCGGACGGCGCCGTCCGGTCGGCACGCGGCCGGGATGCCGACGCGGCGGCGGCCGCCGCTCGTCTCGCCGAGCTCGCCGGCGAACCGGGCAGCGCCGATATCGCGGGCATCCACCTGGTGCAGCCCGATGACGGGGCAGGGCCGGGCCGCCCGCACGCCGCCGGCGCCACCGAACCCGGCCCGCCGTTCGATCCGGCCGAGCCCGAGACACTGTTCGACGGTGACGATTCCGCCGAGTCCGACGAGGATCTCGCACTGGATACCGCGATCCGGGGCTGGAGCGCCCTGCTCGGCAAACTGGGTGAGATCCACACCGACGCGGGGAACGCGCGGCAACTGCGCGCCGAACTGACCGGACTGGACGCCACCGCGGACGAACTGCGCGAGCGGACGGCCGAACTCACCGGCAGACGGGACCGGATGCCCGAGATCCTGGCCGCGGCACGGGTGCGGGCCCGGGAAGCCGACGACGCGGCCGCGGCGCTACCCGGACTGCGCGCGGAGTCCGCCCGGTTACAGGCCGCGGCGCAGGCGGCGGTCGACCTGGCCGGAGCGCGCGGCGGTCTGGACCGCGCCCGGGTGGAGCTGGATTCGGCTCGTGCGCGGCATCTGGAGGCCAGAGAACGCGTCCTGGATCTGCGGGAGCGCCGGCTGGCCGGGATGGCGGCGGAACTGGCCGGGACCCTCGTCGACGGGCAGGCCTGCGCGGTCTGCGGCTCGGACGACCATCCGCGCCCCGCCCGGCCGGCCGGCAGCGCGGTCTCGCGCGCGGACGAGGCGGCGGCGGTGACCGCGGAACGAGCGGCGGAATCGGCGCGGGAAAGCGCCCAGGACGCCGTGGGGCGGATCGAGAAGGAGATCGAGGCGCTGCTGGCCCGGGGCGGCGACACCGACCGGGTCGAACTCGCCGCCGCGTTGCGCGCGGCCACCGAACGTTTCGCCGACGCCGAGGAACTGGCCGCCACCGCCGGATCGTGTGCCGCCGAACTCGCCCGGCTGCGCACCGACGAGACGGCCCTGCACGACGCGCTGCGCGCCGCCGAGACCCGGGCCGGCGCGGTGGCCGCACAGGCCGGGGCCGTACGCGCGCGGCTCGCCGAAATCGAGCAGAAGCTGCGCACCGCCGCCGGCCTGGACGAAACCCTCGGGCGCCGTCGTGAGCGCCTGCACCGCCTGATCACCGCCGCCACCGACCGGCGTGACGCGCTCACCGCCGCGCGCGCCGCCTGGGGGCGGGTCGCCACCTGCGCCGCCCGGGTCGAACGGCTGGCGGTGACAGCGGGTCTCGTACCGCCCACCAGTTCCGCGGGCGATATCACCCTGCGCACGGCCGACGGCGCGGATACTCCGGACGCGTCGGAGTGGCGGGCCGAGCGAGAAGGCCTGGTTCCGGAGGAACTGCTCGCCGTCCTGCGGTTGTACGCCCCGCTGATCGCGGCCGCGACCCGCCCCCGCGAACGTCAGGAGGAGCTCGGCGCGGCCCTCACCGCCGCCGACGAACTGCGCGCGGCCGCGCAGTCGGTCCTGGACGAACCGGAGGTCCGGGCGGCGGCCGCGGCCGAACCCCGCGATCCGGAAGGTCTCGCGGAGGCCGTGCACAAGGCCCGCACCGCGCTGGACGAGGCGGTCGCCGTGCATTCGGCCGCCGTGCACCGGGTCACCCAGCTGGAGACCCTGTGCGGCCAGTTGTGGGCGGCGGTCGATCTCATCGCCCCGGCGCAGCGCGCGCATCAGGAACTGGCCGATCTGGCCGAGGTGGTGGCGGGGCGGGGTGAGAACAATCGCCGGATGTCACTGCGGTCGTATGTACTGGCGGCCCGGCTGGAGGAGGTCGCGGTGGCGGGGTCGGAGCGGCTGCGCCGGATGTCGGGCGGCCGCTACGAGTTCGTGCACACCGACCGCGCCGGAACCCACGGCCGCCGCGGCGGGCTCGGCCTGGATATCCGCGACGACTACACCGGCGCCGTCCGTCCCGCACGCACACTGTCCGGCGGCGAGACGTTCATGGCCTCGCTGTCGCTGGCACTCGGCCTGGCCGATACCGTCGCCGCCGAGGCCGGTGGCATCATCCTGGACACGCTGTTCATCGACGAGGGGTTCGGCACCCTGGACGCGGAAACGCTCGACGCGGTGATGGGAGTACTGGACGAATTACGCGACGGCGGCCGGGTGGTCGGCGTGGTCAGCCATGTGGACGAGATGCGCCAGCGCATTCCGAGCCGCCTGCACGTCGTCCGGGGTCGCAACGGCTCGCATCTGCACGCCACCATCGCCTGAACCCGGTCGCCGGCAGCGAGAACGCCGCCGGTCGGAAGTGACCGGCGGCGTTCCGTCGAGAAAGGTGCCGACGCCCCACAAGCGCCTCTCGGCGAGTGGTCGCTCGTAGCGACTGAAGGGTGAGGCCCGGGGCTGTCCGGACGCCGGCAGTCCGATTCAACGACGTCACCGCGTCCGCTATTCCGGCGCGATCGTGTGACCCGCGTGACGTTCGCCGCGCGGCGGGGTGGGCCCGGCTCCCGCTACCCCTCGAGGTCCAGCAGCCGGCGTTTGATATCCAGCCCATACCGGAAGCCGCCGAGGCTGCCATCGGTACGCAGGACCCGGTGACAGGGGACGAAGAGCGCCGCGGCATTGCGCGCGCAGGCGTTGGCGGCGGCCCGGGTGGCCGCCGGACGACCGCTGCGGGCGGCGAAATCCGTATAGGAGATCGGGTGCCCGGCGGGTATCGCGCGTAGTACCTCCCAGGCGTGGTTCAGGAACTCGCCCGACCGCTGGCGTACCGCGATGCCGTCGATGGCGGTGAGGTCGCCGCCGTGGTAGGCGGTGACGGCCTCGGTCACCGCGCCGAGTTCGGCGCGGTCGCGCAGCAGGGCGGGCCGCAGACTCGGATGGATCAGGGTGCGCAGGTCCTCCGGCGTAGCCGTCCAACCGGATGCCAGCACCGCGCCGTCGGCCGCTACGATGGCGGTGAACGGGCCCAGCGGGGTCCGCACGGTGGCGGTATCGGCGATGCGGGTGGATGTGTCGCCGGTGATCGGGCGGGTCGTGGTGGGCGCGGACATCATTCGGTACTCGCTTTCGGTTCGGAGGTGGCGGCTCGCCCGGTATCCGGTGCGCGCCCGGTGCGGGTGCGCAGTTCGGTGCGCCACAGTTGCATGGACAGATAGGACCGCCACGGTGACCAGCGGGCCGTATCGGAGAGGTCGAGTCCGTAGCGCTGCGCGCCCCGGCGCACGACGAGGTCGGTGCCGAGCAGGATGTCGGGATCGGCCAGCAGCCGCATGGTGACGTAGTCGGCGGTCCACGGCCCCACGCCGTCCAGCGACAGCAGATCGCGCCGTAGTTCGGCGGCGGTGCGGCCCTGATGCAGGACGAGGTCGCCGGAGGCCAGTGCCGCCGCGGCCGCCGCGATCGACCGGATGCGCTGGGCGGGCCCGGTGAGGACTTCCGCGGCGCGTTCGGCGATCTGCGCCGGTTCCGGGAACAGCCGCGGCACCGCGCCGTCCACCGCTTCGCCGAGTGCGCTCACCAGGCGGGCGGTATGGGTGTTCGCGGCCGCTATCGAGATCTGCTGCCCGATCATGGTGCGCAGCAGCAGTTCCGGGCCGTCGAGGCAGCCGGGCACCCGGATACCGGGCACGAACGGGGGTGTATCGGAGGGTGCCCCCAGTGGCGCCGGCAGCAGTGCCTCGTCGACCGCGACCGGGTCGGCGTCGAGGTCGAGCAGATGCCGGACCCGGGCCACCGTGGGTGCGAGATCGCGCATATCGCGCAGGGTCAATTCCGCGCGGACGTACCCGGGGAGCACGCACAGATCGATTCCGGCGTATCCGTGCGGGGTGCGAACGGTCCGCAGATAGTGACCCTCGCCGCCGGGGTCCGGCCGCCACAGCTCCAGGCCCGGTGCCACATGGGCGGACAGGAACCAGTCCAGCCAGGCCTTGTCGAGCGGGGCGCGGTAGGGCAGGCGCAGGGTCAGGGTGCCGTTGGCGGCCGCTCCGGCGTCGCGGCCGGCCCGCTGCGCCTCGGTGCGCATGGTGCTGGGGCTCACCGCGAACACCTCGCGCACGGTGTCGTTGAACTGCCGGATACTGGCGAAACCGGCGGCGAAGGCGATATCCGACATCGACATGGTCGTGGTCTGGATGAGCAGCCGGGCGGTATGGGCCCGATGCGCGCGGGCCAGCGCGAGCGGGCCGGCGCCCAGTTCGCTGGTGAGTACGCGGGTGAGCTGGCGTTGCGAATAACCCAGCGCCGACGCCAGCGCGGGCACACCGCCGCGTTCGACCACGCCGTCGCCGATGAGACGCATGGCGCGGGCGGCGAGATCGGCCCGGGTGTTCCACAGCGGCGAACCGGGGGACGCGTCGGGTAGGCAGCGGCGGCAGGCCCGGTAGCCCGCCTGCTGCGCGGCGGCGGCGGTCGGCAGGAACGAAACGTTCACGCGTTTGGGCGTGATGGCGGGGCACGAGGGGCGGCAGTAGATCCCGGTGGTGCGGACCGCGGTGTAGAACTGCCCGTCGAAACGGGAGTCGCGGGCCGCCACCGCGCGGTAGCAGCGCTCGAAGTCCAGGGCCGTGATGCTCACCCGTCCCACGATGTCAGCTCCGACAGCCCGAGGCTAGCGGAAAACAGACATTGGCGCCGGAGTGTCGGCGGCGGAAACCCGCCGGTCCCGATACCGGCCGAGGCCGGCACCGGGACCACGGAACCACTGCTCAGCAGCAGCGAGCGCCCGGATTCCGCTCGGCGTCGGCATACCGCTCCCGCCAATATTCGCGTTCACCGGCGACCGGCTCGCCCGGATGTACCCGCCGCATATGCGCCACGTACCGCCGATAGTCCTGGCCGCCGAGAACCGAGTCCACGTACCAGACCACCGCCCGCGCGCCCCGGAGCGCCGCCGCCGCGATCCGCCGCACTCCGGAAGCTCCGGGGGCGGCGGGTCGCCGGGCGGCGGGCCGGGTCAACTACGGACCTCCGCGTGGGCCGAGCCCGGGATCTCCGCTTTGCCCTCGGCCACCAGTTCGTCCCATTCGGCCTGGACCTTCTTCTCCTCCGAGGTCGCCAGGAAACCGCTGGGCGCGAAGATCTTCGACGGCTCCTCGGGCGATTCGGTGGTCGAGGTGTCGCTGGACTTCCACACCCGGTAGCAGACCCACGCCGCCGCCAGCACCACGATCAGCACCAGCACCGCGAAGACGATCGACAGCACGCCCTGGATGAAGGTGTTGCGGATGACCGCGTCCACGTTCTCCGGTGTCTTCGCGGTCAGGCACAGCTCGCCGGCGTCCCGGGCGGCCCGGCAGATGCTGTTCTGCTTCCAGTAGCCCACCTTGGGGTCGGCGGAGAAGATCTTCTGCCAGGACGCGGTCATGGTGACGATCAGGTCCCAGGCCAGGGCGACCCCCGGGATCCAGGCCCATTTCGTGAGGCCCTTCTTCACCAGGATCGTGAGCACCACCGTCAGCGCGATCGCGGCCAGCAGCTGGTTGGCGATACCGAACAGCGGGAACAGCGCGTTGATACCGCCGAGCGGGTCGGTGACACCCATCAGCAGGATCGAACCCCACGCCGCGACCACGACGGCCGAGCACAGCCAGGCGCCCACCCGCCACGACGGATCGGAGAACTTGCGGGCCGGTCCGCGCAGGTTGCCGAGCGAATCGGAGAGCATGAACCGCGCCACGCGGGTGCCCGCGTCGATGGTGGTGAGGATGAACAGCGCCTCGAACATGATCGCGAAGTGGTACCAGAACGACTTCATGCCCGCGCCGCCCAGGAAGCCCGAGAACACTTCCGAGATACCGATGGCCAGCGTCGGCGCGCCGCCGGTGCGGGAGATGACCGATTCCTCACCCACATCCGTCGCCGCCTGCGCCAATGCGTCGCCGGTGGTCGGCGGGCCGGACAGACCCAGGCCGTTCGTGTACGCCGCCGCGGTCTCCGCGGTGCCGCCGGTCGCGCCGGCCGGGGCGTTCATGGCGAAGTACAGGTGCTGGTCGATGATCGACGCCGTGATGATCGCCATCACCGCCACGAACGACTCCATCAGCATGCCGCCGTAGCCGATCATCTTGGCGTGCGATTCCTTCTCCAGCAGCTTGGGCGTCGTCCCCGACGACACCAGCGCGTGGAATCCGGACAGCGCACCGCAGGCGATGGTGATGAACAGGAACGGGAACAGGCTGCCGGCGAAGGCCGGGCCGGTGCCCGAGGTCGCGAATTCCGAGATCGCCGGGGCCTTCAGGACCGGCAGCGTGACCAGGATGCCGACCGCCAGCAAACCGATGGTGCCGATCTTCATGAAGGTCGACAGATAGTCGCGCGGGGCCAGCAGTAGCCACACCGGCAGTACCGACGCCACGAAGCCG
>NZ_JBSFRU010000189.1:0-12146 GCF_053589395.1 Nocardia sp. NPDC003345 | reverse complement strand
ACGCACTCGTCGAGCATCTGTGCGGCGTCGTCGGGCAGGCCTTGCGTCAGGGCCAGCCAGGAATTACCGGTGAGCGCATCGATCTGCAGCTTGGTGAGCTCAGGGGTAAGCGCATAGGAAGCATCGAGGCAGCGCTGGGTCCAGCGGCGCATTTCCCAAATCGAACCGCTGGTGACGAATGCGCGTAAGGAGATCAGCCCGACACAGATCTCCAAACCGATATCGGCTCGGCCGGTGGTGAGACCGGTCTCGATCGCGGTCACGATGTCATGCCACGACGACCGGGTCCAGCCCCGCAGGTCGTATCCTTCGGGGCCATTTCTGTCGGTGGCCGCCCGAGTGATCTTGTCTCGGTAGTAGTGCAGGTGCCGGGCGGCAAGGCGAGCAGCTTCGTCCGCCGTTGCAGTGCTTCGGTCGCGCAATCGCTGTCCCGCGAAGGCGTGCAGGCTTTCGACCAGTGAATACCGCGCCGCCTCCGCCGTCACGTGCACCGAGACCAGAGAATGGTCGACCAGGCGTTCGAGCAAATCTTCGGTTTCCTGCTCGGGCCGGACGGCACCATCCGGCCGCGAACCGGACTCGGAGGGATCGTCACCGCAGATGGCATGGATGGCATCGAGGTCGGCACCGACGTCCGCGCCGGGTGCGGTGGTGTCTTCCGGGTTGGTGTCGTAACCGACGGCGAAGACCGACAACCGGTCGAACAGCACGCGCTCCTCGTCGGTGCACAGCCGATAGGACCACGCGATGACGTCGGTGACCCCGCGGTGGCGGGGGTCGGCGCCGGATCGGAATCCGTGAGACCAGCCCAGGCGGCTGTCGTCGTAACGTCCGGTCAGCCCGGACAGAATTTTCGCCAAGGGTTGATGGCGCAGCCTCGCAGCGGCCAGTTGGATGTAGAGGGGGTGGTTGTGAACGTGACGGCAGATATCCGCGGCGATCTCGATCTGGGCCGCACCGACAACCGGCCGGCCGGTGAGTTCGGCGCGACTGCGGAACAGGTCCAAGGCATGCTCTCGGGTCAAGGGAGGAACGGGAACGAGATACTCGTCGATCCAGCCAATGGGACCGCGGCTCGTGGCCAGAACGGACAGTCCCGGAATCCGCTCGAAGAGGTCGGCCGCCACCCGGGCCGCGGAGGTGGCGACATGTTCGCAGTTGTCGAGCACCAGTATGGTGTGCGCGTTCCGGGAAAGGGTGTCGACTAAAGTGTCCCATTCCGGCCGATGGGAAAAGTCGGCTCCCACCACCGTATGCGCCATTTCCCGAATTAACGCCGAGGGCTCGGAATCAACAGCAAGCCACGCCAGCCGTACCCAGTACACCCGAGCTCTGCTGGTCTTGGACCTGCCGATACGGCGTACCGCCTCGGCGGCCAGCCGGGTCTTTCCGATCCCGCCCGGCCCGCTGAGCGTAATCATTCGAACCGAGCCCAATCGGGCCTCGATTTTCTCGAGCTCATTGCCCCGGCCGACGAAGGTGCCTGCCGGAAGGGCCTGCAGTTCGGCGATGTCGACCCGACGCCTGGCTTCCACAAGCCTCAGAATATGCCCTGCCCGGCAAACCGGCCATAACGGGCCGAGTGCAGCGATATGTGCCTGCGCGTACTCCGGCGATCCCGACGCGCCACGCATACTCCGCGGATACCGTCGGGGCTCGCCGAACCCGCCCACTCGAACCGGCGCACGTACGCTCGAGGATGCCACCCGAGCCCGGCAACGTATCCGTCAGGGCCGGTCGATTTCGTACACCCGACCTCCACTCACGCATCCAGAACCGTCGGCAGAATCATTCGGCGCACGAACAGGGTTCGTAGCCGTAGGCATCACGCTTTCGGTCGACCGGCGCAGGTCACCGGACGCGGATGAAACTTTTTCACGGCAGCGCGGTGCGCATGCGGCGTGGTCGACTCGGCGGGCATCGGACCATCCGATCGGAATCACCGGAAGGGGAATCGAACCGGCCGACTTTCGGTTGACAGGCACTCGGCCACAGCTTATTTTTGTGGCGTGGTTCATGCTACCGAATCGGCAGCCATCACAATGGCCTGCAGTGCATCGGAAATACCGTGACAGTCACCTGCAAGGAAATCTCCGTCTCTGTCTCCTTGGACCCGGGCGCCCCCGCCGACCAAACTATTAGGGGCGTGTTGCGCGGTCCCGAGAGAGCCGAGAGCGTCCAACTGCTCTCGCACGGATCCACCTACAACCGACATTACTGGGACTTCCCACAGAGAAATTGTGAATATTCTTACGTTGACCGGGCACACGAGGCCGGATTCGCGACTCTCGCCATTGACCGCCTGGGCTACGGGGCGAGCTCCCATCCGATGAGCGGCTCGGTGACCGTCGACACCGGGGCATATGTGACGAGCCAACTGGCCGAGAAACTCCGTAACGGCGAACTCGGCAGGTACCGGCGGGTCATCGGTGTCGGACACTCGTCCGGCAGCGTCGTCCTCCTGAAGCATGCCGCGGTGCACAACAACGATCGCAATCCGGACAATGATCTGGACCTATTGATCGCTACGGGCGTGACGAATGTGAAGGGCCCGTCGGTCCCAGCCTTGCTGGCGCAATTCACGCCGGCGATTCACGACCCCAGATTTGCGGCCAGCGGTCTCGACACAGGATATTTCACAACTCGGGGCGGTCGAGACGAACACGGAAATTCGAATCGTTCGATATTCTACAACCTCAGAAACGCCGATACCGAAATCATTGCAAGAGACGAGGAATTGAAGGACACCGCGTCCGGGCCCGAGGCTCGCGATCTCGAAGCATGGCGGGACGGCCCCCCGGAAAGCAGCTTCAGCACGGAGGTCAGGATTCCCGTACTGCTCGCGGTAGGGGAAGAAGATCAGATCTATTTGAACTCCGGCTTCGATGGGAATCGCTGTCGCGAGGAGCTCGAAGCGTTCGAGAAACCATATTTTCCCAACGCCGATCTACAGGTCATCACCATTCCCGGGATCGGGCACAGCTTGAATCTGCATAAATCGGCCGATGTTTTCTTCGGAGAAGTACAGCGGTATATCCGCGACTACGTACCCGAGTGAAATCCGAGCGATCGAGCCGGCCGGTGGGTGCATACGCGGTAGCAGTTCGAGCGCCCACTGACCGAGCCGCCGAGCACGGCCCCAACCCCGCACCCACAGCGGTCATCGGTGGCCTGCGACCCTACGCGGGCGGACCGCCGGCGCTCCCCTGCGAAGGTTGTTCATCCGAAACGCACTCTTATGCAGTGGTATATCTGTGGCACATCGGCGTCCGGGGTCGCAGAAGGGCGGTGAGGGAGACCAGAATCGCAAAGGGACTCGTGTTCATGACCGGAAGTCAACCCGAGACCCTGCACGTCATACACCATTCATAGTCTCGACCCCATACGCGTGCGTCTACACACCTCGGAACATCCCGGTACATCTCGACCGTCCGGCGCGAACCCGGCCTACTTCCGGTCGTAGTAGTCGCGGCCGGCGGGGTCGTGCGGGTTCCGGTCCAGGCCTACGGCAGGCCGGGCTGTACCGGCTCCACGTCCGTCCCTGGACAGGGGAACACGTCCGGTAACACCGAGTGGCCGACCGGAGATAGGTGTCGGACCGCGAAATTCTTCTCTGACAAGGAGTCCGGCGGATGGGGATCTTTTCTCGGCGGGCGAGCGGCAGCTGGGCCGACTCCGATTTCGTCCCGGTGCAGGTGCCGCGGGCAGGGCTGTCGGTCCTGGATGTTTTCGCCGCGCGCCCCTCCGGATATCAACGGCTCGGGAGCTTGGAGGACCTCCTCGAGGGCGAACACAGCCTTATCGGCTCGCCGTACCTGCGCCGGGGGCTCACCGTCGCCGGTTCCGCGTTCATCGGCGAAAAGAATGTCAAGCTCGGGTTGGGGCTCACCGTTCTGGATCAGATCGCCGGGCTGATGGGGCAGTCCGTATCCACCGCCGGAGCGCACGCCAGAGGAGAGACCCTCGACTACGAGTACGTCGATGTGACACGCGACGAAATCGATCTCTTCGAACTCGATGGATGGATCCGTACCGCCGATCTTCGGACGAACACACAATTCGGCGCTCAGCTCGCGGTGAGCGAGAAAGCTTTTGTCGCCGTCGCGGCCCAATTCGCGCCCACGGTGCGAATTTCGATCACCGGGAAGTCCGATACCGAGCTCACAGTGCGCACAACCGGCGCGGTGGCCGGCCACGTCGAGAGGCAGCACGCGGCGCAGCGTGGCCTCACGGTATCGCTCACCGGAGCGGAGCCGGTGTGTATCGCCCTGATGCTGGTGCGGATCTTCTGCAACAGCCAGGGGTTCTGGCTCACCGCCGAGCCGCATACGAGCGGCGGCTGGATCCGTTCGGGTGACACACCTTACGAGCTGTTCAGTGGCGATCAGCTGGTCGTGGACGCCGAACATGGCTGAAGCCCGGCTCTCGAAGTCACTGAAAGCGCTACAGGTTCAGGCCTGGCGGGCCCGCGGACTGGACCGGCTCTCCGCATTCTGGAATCTCGCGCAGGCGTTCGCGGATATCGGGTGGGCAGCGAACGCGGCGGAATGCTGGGGGCGAGCGGCAGCGTTGGCCGATGATTACCGCCGGTACGACGAATTCATCTCTTGTTCGTACGAAGCGGCCGAGTGGTACCGGTTGGCCGGCTTCGGAAGCACAGCCGGAGTGTTCTTCTACCAGACCATCGATGCCATCGGAAACCCTGGCCGAAACGATCGCGAAACCGAGTTCTTCGCACGATCCGTGCACGGCATCGCGGACCTGGTCGCCGGAGAATGGGTTCTGATGCCCGAATACGATCCGAAGTCGCCCGACCCGAAGTCGCCGAACGTGGTCGCGCTGATGAATACCCGTTCCGGTGGAATCCAGTTCCTTTCACCAGAGGATTGGCAGCAGTTCGGATCCCTCCGCCGCCGCACCGATCGCAGATCGCTGGCCGAGCTCCTGGCCGTCGCGCATCCCATGATCGATATCAGCGCTTCGTCGTTCGAAGACAGGTCCCGCCGGATGCAACGGGCCGGGATGGCCGAGACCCTGCACTGCCGATCGATCGATATCCTCGCCCCCTACGAGACAACACGTCCGGTCGATTCCGGGCTGCGTGAACAACTCGCCCGTGCTCGACAGTGTCACGCCTCCAACCTCCTGCACCAGGACCGTCGCAAAGAGGCATCCGCACTGCTGCGCGATACCTGCCGGCATTGGCTCGTGCAGGACGAACTGGACGACAGTCAGAAAATACGTCTCTCCGGAGCGCTGGAGATGCTCGGCAACATCGGTATGCACGGTGGCCGTGTCGCCGGGGCAGTCGACTATTTCGACCGGGCGACCGAACTACTGGAAAGTATCGCGACCAAGAACGGCGGCCTGTATCTGCACACCTACACCGTGCGGCTGGTCGGCCTCGCACGCCGTGCGGGCACTCCGCAGGAGGCGGACGAAGTACTGATCCGGGCCCGCCATATCGCCGCGCGGATCTCAGATCTCGCGGAACTGTGCACGACCGACCGCACCCTGATGCAGAACTGGACGCTCAAACGCCCCGAATACGCCTTCCGATGGGGTCTGTCGGCGATCTTGGCGTACATCGCCCAGATCGCCCGGGCGGGTCCCGCCGATCGGGAACCGCTGCTACGCAGACTCGGTAGCCTCTACGACGAAGTGTGGGGGCTGGCCCAGCGGGTCCGGATGACCCGCGCGTTCATCGCGTCGCTGGCGTGGATGGCCTACTCCCGGCACGTCGCGGACTACGTGACAGATCAGCTCCGGCGCAGCGAATCCTATGCCGCGCCGATAGCCCCGCCTTCCGAACTGATCTCGCTCTCCCCGGCCGGGCCGGCAGACCCTTGTGAAGGGGTTCTGATAGCGGCCGATATCGGCGACTTCTGGTGTTTCGCCTACCGTGATCGATCCGATCGCTGGGATGTGCTGACCGGATCCGGCGATCTCGTGCGCACGATGCGTGCGGAGTTCTCCCGCGCCGGAATCGATGTGACAGAACGATACCCGGTCGGACCACCCCATTACGAGCTCGACGCCCTGCTGGAAAACTGTCTGGCACCGATGACATCGTGCCTGCCGGTCAATTGCCGCGCGGCGATCATGAGTCGGATCATCAACAATCGCGAACCGGTACGTATCGCGGTGATGCCGTGCGGACCGCTCACCCAAGCCATACCGTGGCCGTTCCTTCCGGTCGACGACGACGGCGAATCCGTGCACAAACGATTGATCATCGACGGGGCTGCGCTCAGCCTCCTCGCTCGATCGACCCCGGGCGCGGCCGGCAGTCCGCCGGATCCGCCCGGCCCACCAGCCGCGATCGGCGCGCTGACCACCAGCGCGCAATCTTTCGACCTGCTCGGCGTAACTCACGTCCACTCGGCACAGGCCCTACTGGAGGGGATTTCGAACGGTGCGCATCTCGTCACCCACATAGCCGGTCACTCACGCTTGCGGACCATCGGCGCCCGGCGCGAGGTCCATGTCGAATTCGGACGGCGCGCGATCTTCAGCGTGCGGGACCTGGAGCGCGTGCACCGGGTCAGCCCCCTGGTCGTACTGTCGTCCTGCATGTCCGCCAGCACCGGATGGGTGCCCGGCGGCGACTGGGGCGGCATGGTCACCGGCTTCCTCAACCGCGGAACCACCTCCGCGATCGCCACCATCTGGGCGATACCGGAGGACGCCGGAACCGCGGCGCTGGACAGGGCACTGGTCGCCCGCCACATCGCGTCCGCCGCTGACGGCCCGCCGGACCAAGCAACGATCCTCCGCGATCTTCAGCTGGAATTTCTCCGCGAATCACGGGCCCCGTCCGAGTCGTCCCCCGATGAGCCGGCCGCAATACGGACGCGACATATCGTTCCGTATTGCTGCGTTGTTGCCGCCGACCTGTCCTGACTGTGACTATCCTGATTTCACCGCGCGAAGCTGCGGATGACAGAACAACGTATATGCGGCCCAGCTGATATCGTGATCGCCGTACTTCTTCCGCACGGCGCAGCGGGCAATCCGTACACATTCCGGGATGGTTCCGCCCTGAGTCAACTCTTCGAAGAAGATCCGGGCGAAAAGCGTGGCGGAACGATCGGTCACCGGCCATCTCGTACCGAGAAAGCCTGCGATGCCCAGTTCCAGCAGACGCTGCGGCCAGCTCTGCCGACGGAACAGACCGAACTCCTCGATGGCCGTGTTGCACCCGTTGAAGAACAAGAACGCGCCTTTCGGCACGTTACCTCCGCACAGGTCACTGAGCCTGATTCCGTCGGGCCTGTTCCGGATCGAACGGTCACGCTCGTCGTCGGTTTCGATCAGCAGCCGACGCGCGTCTTCGTCGAATATCCCGTGCGAAGCTATGTACCACAGGTTTCCGGCGGAGGAGCGCCACTCGCTCAGCAGGGAGTCACGATCCATGGCGAATGGTTCGACAGGGTGCGTGGCCCCTGATCGGCTCCCGAAGACATCGAATATCTCGCTCTCGAATTGCGGGGAGGACGTCACCGAGGATCCACCCCCCGAGCCCCGGACGAAGACCTTGATCGAACCGAGTGGGAACTCGCGCGGGACGGTTCCCACGAACGGCATGATGGTCACCGCGCACTCCGCGGCGAGAAAGGAGCGGTCGGGTCTGCGTGAGGTCGGCAGAATCTCCCAGGGAATCGACGGTTCGTTCGTAGCGATCGCCACTGTCGGAGGATTGCCACCGATTCGCGGCAGCGCCTCCGGCAACCGGCCCCGCAGCAGAGAATCCGACAGCGTATCCGCCAATGCGTCCAATGTGCGCGTGAGGTAGTCGTACTCGTTACGGAACTGGCCGCTCGGGTCGAGCATTCTCGCCCACGCCGCTCTGATCTCGCCGAACGCGTGGGCGACGAACGTCGTCGGCTCCGTATCGATGTGGATGGTGACGACTCTCTCGGGACGCGAATCGGCGGCTTCCAGCAGGTCGACGACGAAACTGCCCCGATCGCGCATCGCGAAGAGATGCAGATCCGCCTCCGCTGGCTCCAGCCTGGTCAGCGACCTGTGGTCGAGGTGGGGCGCCACGCCGCTCCCGGGGGCACGAAACACCACATCGTGCGTCATCAGACCGACCGGTTGATTCGCCGCCAGCAAGGACACATAGATCCGTCCGACATAGTCTCCGTGACTGGCCAGGAGGGTAGCTGTGAACATCGAGCCGGTACGCCGGATGTCACCGGCGCCGCCCTGGAGGACGACTGTCGGATGATCCGCGGTAACGCTGACATCGATGGCGGATTCGTCCACCTCACCGGAAAGGTAGGCGCTGACATGAAATGTGGCGCCGCTCAATGCGGTATCCGGCATCACCATGGTCAGGTCGGCCAGCCCGTCCAGAACATCGCGGCTGTCGACGCCCCGGATATCCGGGGTGTCCACCTCGGGCGCCCGCACAGGAAAAGGTATGTGGCGCAACTCTTGCGCCAACTCGAGTTCGAGCTGCGGACAGTTGGCTGTTTCGTAGTTCATGGCCGCATAGAGGCCCATGAAAGCACAGTCACGGTAGAACAACCTCGGGCTGGACCGGGCGAGTTCTATCGACAGCCTGATCAGCCTTGTCGTGACGAATTCCATCTGGGCGGCCCCGAGGGGCGGGAAGCGCGGGTCGCCGAGACACTCCAGATAGGTGTCGAGTGCGATCAGTCGCTCCTCCGACTCATAGGTCGTGTTCTCCCTTTCGTCTGCCAGCAGCTCGTGGAGATGGCCGATCCACATCGAATAGAACGGAGCAGCGTATCGGGCGTCCGTACGCTCGATCAATATGGAGTGGACGTCAAGCCAGCAGGAAAGGAAATCCTCCATATCGTCCGGGAATGCGGATTTGAGATTCCGGAGGCTGTCGCGAAGGTTTTCGGCGGCCCCGGTCGGTACCGCCCCGAGATACGCCGAGAACGGCGGGCGGTCCCGATTGTCCGCGACCGAGATATAGCGGGCCACCGATAACAATGCGGTCAGCGCCGATTCGCCGTGGTCCTTATCGGAAGGTATCGCCGCCAAGGCCGCCGGGATATCCGACGGCGGCGGCGACTCCGGCCGGGTCGACACGAGATGGCCGTGCGCGACCAGCGCGATATCGGACGGGACGGAATCGGGTCGCCGAGCGAACGACAGGACCGGTCCCGCGGCTATCCGCACCGGCAGATCCCGGGAGTTCGTTTCCGCGATGCGCTCGCACAGCAGCTTCAGCTCAGGAGTGGACAGCGCGCCCAGGAGTGCGGGTTCGTGCAGGGCATCCGCGACAGCCGTGACCTCCTCGGCCGTCACCTCGGCCCGGCCGAATCGTTGTTCCAGCGCGGACAGGCACCGCGAGGCGCTCTCCAATGACGGCGCGACTTTCGAGCCTTCGACCGCATTCCGGATAGCATCGGACGTTGCGCTCCCAGCGTTCACTGTGTTGCCCCCAGTCGGATGAGCTGCGATCTCGCTGCCGGCGAGCATTCGCGCGAATGCCGCGGACCTGCAGAATACTGCAGCGACGGCATACCCCGGTCCCGTACCGGCGCAACCCTCCGCCACAGGAAGTTTCGTACGCACAGGAGCAGTGCCTGGATCCGACGGCCACCGCTTGGGGCCTGATCTTCCCGCCCCCGACTGTCATCACCGGCCGGAACGTTCTTGGCGCCCCCGCTCCACCCCACTTGACTACATACCTGTTGAACGTACCGTTATTCAGCGGTACGGTAACTGATGTATCGATAAGCGCTCAAGAATGCGAACGCCCCGAACACCCGCCCGACCGGGGCGCGACCGAATGAGGACCCACCGATGAACCGAAATCCCGAACAGCGCACCCGCCGTCTGGCCGCCCGGATCGCAGCGATCGCGGTACTCGCCCTCACCCCACTCGTCGCCGTCGCAGGCCCGGCTCTCGCGAGCCCCGGCGATTCCCACGGTTCCGGCCACAGCTTCGGCGATAGCAACGGCTGGGACAGCAACGGCTGGGACGACAACGACAGCCAGGCCTACGACGGCGACGACTGGGGCGACGGCGACGAGTTCGGCTGGGACGACAACGGCCACTACGGCTACAAGGACCACAACCGCCAGAACTACGACGGCTGGAACGACCAGTTCAACACCGGTCACCCCGAACGCGACGACAGCCACCACAACCGCGGCGGCCGGGGTCGCGACTACGACACCCCCGCCGACTGGGATCGCGAGAACCACGGTGGCGGTGGCGGCATCCCGCAGACCTGGAACAAGCCCAACCCCTACATCCCGCCGGCCCCGGCGAACCCGTTCCAGCTCCCGCAGGTACATCTGCCCGCGCTGCCGCAACTGCCCCTGCTGGGCCTTCCCGGCCTCCCCGGGCCCGCCGGTTTCCCCGGTAGCGGCAGCGCCGGCTAGGTCGATAAAGCTACCGTTATATAGCGGGACATCATTAGATGGTTCGCTGGAAACCGAAGCGGCTGGATCCGGATGCCCGGATCCAGCCGTTCACTTCGATCAAGCCGATACAGCCGCCGCATTCGCCTGGCGATCCGCCGCCGCACTCACCTGGCGGCCCGCCGCCGCCAGCACGGCATGTGCGGCATCGGACAATTCCTCCTGCCGCACCGCCCGTTCACAGCGCCGCGCCAGATCCTTGCGGTCCCGGCCCGCGGCTTCGACCGGGGCCAGCACCACCTCCGCGGTCAGGCCACGGGCCCGCAACACCCGGGTGATCGAGCCGACCAGCGTATCGTCGCCGACGAAACCGGGGATCGTGCTGCGGTCGCCGTGCCCGTCGAGATACCGCAACCGGACCGGCTGCACCGGAACCCCGGTATCCACAGCGGCCTGGAAGAGCGCCGGACGCAGGGTCCCGTACGCACGACCGCACCAGGTCGTGCCTTCCGGGAAGAACCCGATCCGCTCCCCCGCCGCGAGCCGGGCACTCACCCGGTCCACGACGGCGGGGAGTTCACGCAAACGTTCCCGTTCGATCGGCACGACCCGCATCACCCGCGCCAATCGGCCGAGTACCGGCCAGTCGATGAGATCGGCGCGCGCCACGAAGGCCAGCGGCTGCACCGACGCGAGCACGACGATATCGGCCCATCCGATATGCCCGCAGGCCACCAGTACCGCGGTATCCGGCTCCGCGAACCGGGGCCGCGCGGCGACGGTCCCGCCGCGCCGGTCCACCACTCGCAGGCGGATACCGCAGGCCCGCAGCAGGGTATGGGCGAAACGCCGCTGCACTCCCGAACGCCGCGACGGCGGCGTCACGACATGAGCCAACGGATAGGCCAGCAGCACCGAGATCGCCCCCGCGGCACGGAACCCGGCCCGGATCACGCCGACCTCGGGGCGATGCTGCACACAACCGGTCACGCACGGGCTGATAGGCATCCACGCGTGCGTCACCGGCTCCGGCACGGATGGCGCCTCGACCGGTGCGATCACGGCCCGCTGCGCGGTGGTCACCGCGCACCGCCGAGGTTGGCGGCGGCACCGCGCAGCCGGTCCAGGTACCGGGTGTTGATGGTGTCCAGACCCAGCAGCACCACGAAATCGGCGACCGCGAAATCCGGGTCGTGGGCGGGTTCGCCGCAGATCTCCGCGCCGAGGCGCAGATAGCCGTTCAGCAGCGGCGGCAGTTTCGGGCGCGCGGGCGCCGGCAGTTCGTCGAGCGGCACGCCGTCCACCACCACGGGCCGGTAGGGCCGTACGCGTTTGCCGGGCTCGCAGGCGTGCTTGCCGAGCAGGAAATCGCGGACCCCGCGGACATTGACGCCGGCGGGATCTTCGGGATTGTTGCGCATCGGCACCGACGCGCAGCCCATGACCCAGTCGTAGCCGGTGAGCTGGATGTAGTGCAGGATGCCCGCCCACATGAGGGTCAGCACCGACCCGTTGCGATGTTCGGGAACCACACAGGCCCGCCCCATCTCCACGATCCGCATCTCGTGCGGATCCAGCCGCGTCAGATCGAATTCGGTGGCCGTGTAGTGCCCGCCGGCCGCCGCGACCTTGTCCGGCGGCAGCATTCGGTAGCAGCCCACGAATTCGCCGGAGACCTCGTCGCGCACCAGCATGTGGTCGCAGTGCTCGTCGAAGCGGTCCGCGTCGAGGCCGGTGCCGTCGTCGGGAATCCGGAAGCCGGGCTCATTGGCGAAAACGTTGTACCGCAACCG
>NZ_JBSFRU010000188.1:0-12146 GCF_053589395.1 Nocardia sp. NPDC003345 | reverse complement strand
GGGCATCCTCGGCGCGTTTGGCGATGGCCCAGCGGTGCACCTCGGAGGGGCCGTCGTAGATGCGGAACGGCCGGACCTCGCGGGAGAGCCGGGCCAGTGGCAGATCGTCGGAGACGCCGAGGCCGCCGCAGAGCTGGATGCTGCGGTCGACCACCCGGAAGATCGCTTCGGCGGCGAAGGTTTTCGCGATCGAGGTGGCGTTCGCGGCGTGATCACCGGTATCGAGTTCCCAGCAGGCGCGCACCAGTAGCGCGCGGGTGGCGGCGATATCGATCTCGTTATCGGCCACCATCTTCTGGGCCAGGCCGAGATTGCCGATCACCGATCCGAAACCTTCGCGTTCGGCGATATGGGCGACCGCGACATCGTGGGCGCGCCGGCAGGCGCCGAGCCAGCGCATCACATGGGTCATCCGGGCCGGACCCAGCCGGACCTGCGCGTATTCGAAGCCGCGATCGACGGCGCCGAGTACCGCGTCGTCGGGGACGAACATATCCTCGAAGAAGACCTCGCAGTGGCCGCCGATCATGGCGCGGTCCAGGGTGTCGATATGGCGGCCGACGCGCAGGCCGGGAGTATCGGCGGGCGCGAGGAACATGGTGGCGCCGCCGCGCTGGCCGGGTTCACCGGAGGTGCGGGCCATGACGATGAAGAATCCCGCGCCGTCGGCGCCGGTGATGAAATGTTTGTGCCCGTCGATCCGCCAGCCGCCGTCGGCCTTGGTGGCGCGGGTGGCCAGAGCCGAGGGGTCCGAGCCCGCGCCCGGTGCCGGTTCGGTCATGGCGAATGCCGAGCGCAGCTCGCCGCGGGCGAGTGGTTCCAGGAACCGGGCCTTCTGTTCCGGGTCGGCGATATGGGCGAGCATATGGACATTGCCCTCGTCGGGCGCGGCGATATTCAGGGCGGTCGGGCCGAACAGTGAGTACCCGGCCTCTTCGAATACCGGGGCGCGATCCGACATCGACAGGCCGTGCCCGCCGTATTCGACCGGCGCGTGCGGAGCGAACACGCCGGCGGCGCGCGCCTGCTCCTGCATCGTCACCCGGATGGCGTCGCCGCCGGCGACGGTGATGTCGCCGCGATGCTCGTCCTCGATCGGCAGCACCGTCTCCCGCACGAAATCGCGGGTGCGTTCCACCAGCTTCGTCACATCGGCGGAGTAGGTCAGATCGATCGGCACGGCAGTCCTCCTGGCATCCGGTGGATCGCCGTTTTACCGAGCGATCGCTCCGAATGAACATTCCCATCGCGCAGGCGGAATGTCAAAAGACCAGATCGGCCGGTGAGTCGGTCCGGCCGGAGTGCTGTCGAGTGTTCGGATAAGCTGAACGTCGTGTCCGATCCCGCTGTTCCGTCACCACCGCACGAGGCCCTCCGGGCCGCCCGCCGGATGAGTGGGGTCTCCCTGCGTGAACTGGCCCGCCGGATCGGGGTCAGCCCGGCGACGCTGAGCGCCGTGGAGAACGGCCGCACCCGGTTGTCGGTGACCCGGCTGGCGGCGGCGGCCGCCGCGCTCGGGGTGTCCGTACACGACGTGCTGGGGGAGGTTCCGGAGCGGACGCGTCCGGCCGCTCGCGGTCCGGCCTATGCATCGGCGTCCGGTGGGCGATGGCAGGACATGGATCCGGAGCGTCCACCGGCGAGTGCCGCGGGAGCAGGTGACCGGCTCGCGCCGGCGTCATGGCGTGAATTCGGCCCACTCGCCGCCGACCCCGTACTCGCGGCTGCCATCGCCTCGTTCGTGGAAGTCGGGTATCACGGCACCACCGTGCGCGCTCTGGCCCGCCGGGCGGGTACCAGCGTGCCCGGGCTCTACCACCACTACCGTGACAAACAGGAGGTCCTGGTGCGGATCCTGGATCTCACCATGGACGAACTGCACTGGCGGGTGCGGGCGGCCCGGGCCGAGGGCGGTGACGGGGTGGAACGGGTGCGGCTGATCGTGGAGGCGCTGGCGCTGTTCCACACCCATCGCCGGGATCTGGGCTTCATCGGCGCGAGTGAGATGCGCAGCCTGCTTCCCGGCGATCGGGCGCGGATCGCCCGCTCACGCAGCCGGATCCAGCAGATGCTCGACGACGAGATCGCGACCGCCTGTGCCGGCGGGGCGATCACGACGCCGCATCCGCGGGCGGCGGGGCGCGCGATCGCCACGCTGTGCACGGGAATCTCCCAGTGGTACCGGGCCGGTGGAGCGGCCGCCCCGGAGGAGATCGCGGCCCAGTACGGCAGATTCGCGCTGGACATGCTGGGCGTCGGGCCGGAGGTCGCCGAGGCGGGGTGAGCCGGATACGTCCCGAGGGCCGCGGGACGTGCCGTGCGAAATACTTATCGAGCCGGGTTTTCCGGATCCTGTCCGTGACCGCCGGGCCGGGCCCGGCCGAAACGTTCGCGCGAGGCCTCCGCGTGCGCGACCCGGCGCAGCGTCGCCATGAGCGCGTCGCCGAGGACCGTTCCGACGATCGCGCCTTCGACCAGATCCTCGGTCGAGGGCGCCGTGGCGAGTGCGTCGATATCGGCCCGGGCGACCCGCTGGGCCGCCTCCGCGTAGACCGGCAGCGCCTCGACCGCCCACTCGTGCCCGGCCACGCGGTAGGTGCGGACCGTATCGACCAGCGCCGCGACCGCCGGTGACCCCTGTGGTGGCCGCCAGCCCCGCTCGGCGATTATCGCGTTCACGCGGTCGGCCGCCCAGGCGCGATGCGCATCGTCGTCGGCGGCCGGGGTCCGGGGCAGGCCGTGCTGGGCGATGCCGAGGATGTCGTGCGGCGTGGTGCCCGGCTCGTCGATCGCGGCCAGGACCTCGCGGATACCGGACACCGGGAGTCCGCCGACATCCATGAGCGCCCGCACCAGGGTGAGGCGGCGCAGATGCGCGGCGCCATAGCGGGCCTGGTTGGGGCTGGTCAGTTCGCCGGGTGGCAGCAACCCCTCACGCTGGTAGTACTTGATGGTCGCGATCGGGATTCCGGACTCCCGGCTCAGCTCCGCCATCCGCATACGTTGTGACCTTTCGTTCGCGCACTCGTCGCTGCATCATGCCGGTGTCGCGGGCCGGGAGCGGGCCCAGGCGACCGCGAACGCGGCGGTGAAGGTCAGATGGACCACCAGGAACACCGCGGCCAGGTCCCGCGCCTCTCCGCTGAGTACACCCCAGATGTCGTTGAGCGCCACGATGCCGAAACCCACCAGGTTCGCCACGACGACGGTGTTCGCGACCGCGGCCGGCGCCGCCCCCCGCGTCATCCAGTTCAGGACCGCGATGCCCAGGAACGGGCCGCCCAGGAGCCGCAGCAGGGCGATGAGTTCGGGTGTGGCGTTCTCGGGTACCGCGCCGACGCCGAACTGCGCGGGCACGAGCAGTAGCGCCAGGCCGACCGCGGCGAGGTAGGCGGCGGCGAGAGCGAGCAATGTTCTGAGCATGGGGATGCGTCCTGTCCGGGGGCGGGATGACCGCTCGAATTTATGGATAGTGAAGGTATCCATAATGGAAAGATACGCTATCCGCTCTTGGGGGTCCAGACCGCGCTCCCGATGGCCGGAACACGCGCAGGTGGCTTCCGCTGCGGCGGTATTGGATTCAGCGTGATCGAGACCGGCGACGGGCCATCGGCAGCTCCCTAGTGTCGTCGTTACCAACCGGGTTTCGGCACGATCCCGCCCGGCCCGACGATGCCGCATCGGTGTATCCGGCGGTGCGATCCGGAGACTTCGATGACAAAACGCGTGGCCCTGTCCGGGATGTTCGCCGTGCTGCTCACCCTCACGGCGGCATGCGGGAACCAGGGACCGCAAGGTGGCGCGGCCGGTCCGCCGCAGCCCGGCGGCACCCTGCGCTACGGGCTTTCGCAGGCGCCGACCTGCGCCGATCCCGCACAGGCCGGTACCAACCAGACCATCTACGTCGCCCGCCAGGTCGTCGATTCCCTGACCGACCAGGATCCGGCGGGCGGGGAGCTGCGACCCTGGCTCGCGCAGCGGTGGGAGGTGAGCCCGGACGCCCGGACCTTCACCTTCCGGCTGCGCGACGGCGTGAGCTTCAGCGACGGCAGCCCGCTGACCGCGGATGCGGTGCGCACCACCTTCGATTCGATCGTGCACACCCTCGGCGGTGTCAAGGCTCCGCTGGCAGCGACCTACCTGGCCAACTACACCGGCACCCGGGTCCTCGACCCGCTCACCGCTCGGGTAGAATTCAGCGCCCCGAACGCCCAGTTCCTGCAGGCGACGTCCACTCCGCAACTCGGCATCCTGGGCGCCACCACCACGGCGGGCTCGGCCGAGCAACGTTGCCAGGGCGAGGTGGTGGGCAGCGGTCCGTTCACCTACGCCGAGTATCGCCAAGGCGATAAGGTCACGCTGCGCAAACGGGACGGATACCAGTGGGGCTCGGCGGTATTCGCGCATCAGGGTGCGGCGTATCTGGACGGTATCGAGTTCACGGTGGTACCGGAATCCGGTGTGCGCACCGGCAGTCTCGTATCCGGACAGCTGGATGCCATCAGCGACGCGCTGCCCCAGGACGCGCCCCAGATCGAGGCCGCGGGCGGCCGGGTGGTGACCGCGTCCAATCCCGGTGTCACCTTCGGCCTGCAGCCCAATGTGACCCGGGGCCCGCTGCGCGACCGCGCGGTGCGGACGGCGCTGCTCTCGGCGATCAACCGCCGAGAGTTGGTCGATACCGTGCTGGGACCCCAGTTCCGCACCGCCACGAGCCCCCTCGCCCGCACCACTCCCGGCTACGCGGATCTCGCCGCCGATCTCGGGTTCGATCCGGAGAAGGCGAAGGGGATTCTGGATCGGGCCGGCTGGGTTCCCGGTGCCGACGGTATCCGGGAGCGTGACGGCGCCCGCCTGTCCTTCGCGGTGCTGTTCAGTCAGGTGTTCGCCGGTAACCAGGCCGTTCTCGAACTGGTGCAGCAGCAGGTGCGCGGCGTCGGTATCGATCTGCGACTGGAGCTGGTGAGCACCCCCGAGTACACGGCGCGGCAGAACGCCAAGGATTTCGACGCGGTGTACTACAACAGCACCCGAGCCGACGGCGATATCCTGCGGACCGCGTTCGGCCTGGACGGACGCAACCTCAATGCCCGCGGCCCGATTCCGGAACTCGATCGTGTGCTGGCCGCCCAGCTGGCCGAGACCGACGCCCCGGCCCGCGCCCGGCTGATCGGTACCGCGCAGCGTCTTCTGCTCACCGAGGGGCTGTGGGTCCCGACCATCGAACTCTCCCAGGCGATCGGCGTATCGCCGGTGGCGCAGGGCGTGACGTTCGAGGCATCGGCGCGGCTGCAGTTCTTCGATACCTGGCTGAGCGGACGGTGACGCCGATGGCCGGGTATGTGCTGACGCGAGTTCTGCAGGCGGCGGGCGTCCTGTGGGCGGCCTTCACCGTGACCTTCGGGGTGCTGTACCTGCTCCCCGCGGACCCGGTGCAACTCGCGGTGGACGCCACCCCGGGTACCCCGGTCGACGCGGCCGCGGTGGCCGAACTCCAGGCCCGGTACGGCCTGGACCGGCCGGTCCTGGAGCAGTACTGGACCGCGCTCACCCATGCGGTGCGCGGGGATCTGGGCTATTCGCTGACCACCGGGCAGACGGTGACCGCCGCCATCGGTGAGGCGTTGCCCTCCACGCTCGCGCTGGCCGGGACCACGCTGCTGCTGGCCGTCGTGTCCGGCGGTGGCCTGGCACTGGCCGCGGCGTATACCGAACGCGGCTGGTTGCGGGAACTGCTCACCGCGCTCCCGCCCATCGGCACCGCGATGCCCACGTTCTGGGTGGGATTGATCCTGCTGCACCTGTTCTCGTTCCAGCTGCGGCTGGTGCCTGCCTTCGGCGGTACGGGGTTCTCCGGGACGATTCTGCCGGCGGTCACCCTGGCGGTGCCGGTGGGCGCGGTGATCGCGCAGGTGCTGTACAGCAATCTTGCCGATACCTGGCGGCAGCCGTTCGTCGCCGTCGCCTTCGCCAAAGGCGCCGCACGGGCAGGGGTGCAGTGGCGGCATGTGCTGCGCGCCGCGATCGGCCCGGCGCTGACCGTCGCCGGGGTATGGGTGGGCACGGTCCTGGCTGGATCGGTGATCGTGGAAACGGTTTTCGCGCGGGCGGGTGTCGGGCGGCTCACCCAGATCGCGGTCCTGAATCAGGACATTCCGGTGGTGCAGGGCATCGTGGTTTTCGGGGCCGCGGCCTATGTGCTGGTGAACCTGCTGGTCGATCTGGTGTATCCGCTGCTGGACGCGCGGGTGACCGACGGCGCGCGGGGTAGGGCGGTCACCTATGCCTGAGTCGAGCATCCTCCGCAAGCCGCGCACCGGGGGTCCGCCGCGGTGGCGGCCCGCGGCCGGTGTCGCGCTCTCGGCCGGAGTGCTGGTGCTCGTCCTCGGCTGGGCCGCGCTTCCGGGATTGTTCGCCACGGGCGATCCGCTGACCGGAGTGCCCGCCGAGAAGTTCCGCGGACCGGGCCCGGGGCACTGGTTCGGCACCGACAATCTGGGGCGCGATCTCTACACCCGGGTCGTGCACGCGGCCGCGCTGTCTCTGACCGCCACCGTGCTCGCGGTCGCCATCGGCCTGGTGGCCGGTTCGCTGCTGGGATTGGTGTCGGGCGCGGTCGGCGGCCGTTTCGACGGGGTGGTGATGCGGGGCGTGGATGTCCTGCTGTCGATCCCGGAACTGCTGCTGGCGCTGGCCTTGGTGACGGTGCTGGGTTTCGGTACCGGCAATGTCGCACTCGCGGTGGGCGTCGCGCTCATCGCGCGATTCGCCCGGGTGATGCGCGCGGAGGTGCTGCGGGTGCGGCGCGCGCCGTATGTGGAGGCGGCCTTCGCTTCCGGAGTGCGCTGGTACACCGTCCTGTTCCGCCATGTACTGCGCAATGCCTACGCCCCGGTCGCGGCGCTGGCGGCCGTCGAATTCGGGATGGCGGTGCTGGCGGTGTCCTCGCTGAGTTTCCTCGGCTACGGTGCGGCCCCGCCCACGCCGGAATGGGGATCGCTGATCTCCGAGGGACGCAACTATCTGGCCACCGCCTGGTGGCTCACCACTCTGCCCGGCCTGGTCATCGTCGCGGTGGTGCTGGCCACCCAGCGGCTCGGCCGGGTCCTCGCCCAGGAGGGATCGCGGTGACAGCGAACGACGAACACGGCATCCGGCCCGGCCCGCGCCCGCCGGCGGGCCGCGACGGACCGGAGACCGGGCCGGCCGTGGCGCTGCGGCGGATCGGCGCGTTCCTGAGCGCGGGCTGGTCCTTCCACACCGGCCTGGCCGGGCGGATGCCCGGGTTGTTCCTCGCGGGCGGACAACTGTGACCGTATCGGCCGGCCATCGTGGGTCCGGTGAGACGCTGCTGCGGATCGATCGGCTCGGCGTCGAATACCGGGCCGGTCGCAGGGTCACCGAGGCCGTCGGCGACGTATCGCTGACCGTGCGCACCGGCGAAACCGTCGCCGTCGTCGGTGAATCCGGATCGGGGAAGTCCACCCTCGCGCACGCGATCATCGGACTGCTGGGCGCCGGTGGCGAGATCACGGCGGGCCGGATCGAATTCGCCGGGGAACGGATCGACCGGCTGCCGCCGAAGGCCTGGCGGCGGATCCGTGGCGTGGGAATCGGCCTGGTGCCGCAGGACCCGGCGATCTCGCTGAATCCGGTACTGCGGGTCGGCGACCAGGTCGCGGAGACACTGCGCATCCACGGCCGCGCCGACCGCCGCACCGCCCGGGCCGAGGCGGTACGGATACTGGCCGACGCCGGTCTGGACCGGCCGCGATTGCGGGCCCGGCAGTTCCCGCAGGACCTCTCCGGTGGTCAGCGGCAGCGGGTGCTCATCGGTATCGCACTGGCCTGCGGGCCCCGGCTGATCATCGCGGACGAACCGACCAGCGCGCTCGATGTCACCGTGCAGCGCCGGATCCTCGACCATCTCGCCGGTCGCACCGCCGAAGCCGGGACCTCGGTCCTGCTGATCACCCACGATCTGGCGGTGGCGGCCGACCGCGCCGACCGGATCGTGGTGATGCACCGCGGCCGGATCGTGGAATCCGGGACGGCCGAGGAGGTGTTCACCCGGCCCCGGCACGACTACACCCGCCGCCTGCTGGACGCGGTGCCCACGACCGAGGGGTCCGCCCGCCCGGACCGCTCACCCGCCACGCCCGCGCCGCTGCTGGCGGCGCACGGACTGCACAAGAGTTTCCGGGTCGCGCGGGGTACCACCTTGGCGGCGGTGGCCGATGTCTCGATCACCGTGCGGCGCGGTGAGACGCTGGCGCTGGTCGGGGAATCCGGGTCCGGTAAATCGACCACCGCCCGCATGATCGCCCGGCTGGAACGTCCGGACCGCGGCAGCGTCGAATTCGACGGCACCGATATCGCCGCTCTGCGCGGTGCCCGGTTGCGGGAGTGGCGGCGACGCATCCAGATCGTCTACCAGAACCCCTACGCCTCACTGAATCCCGCGCTGAGTGTGGCGGCCATCATCGCCGAACCGCTGCGGGCCTTCGGCCTCGGGGATCGGGCGGGTCGCCGGGCCCGGGTGGCCGAACTGCTCGGCCAGGTCGCGCTACCCGCCGATATCGCCGCGCGCCGGCCGGCCGAACTGTCCGGTGGCCAGCGGCAGCGGGTGGCGATCGCCCGCGCCCTGGCGCTGCGCCCGGACCTGGTGATCCTCGACGAACCGGTGTCGGCGCTGGATGTCTCGGTGCAGGCGCAGATCCTGCGGCTGCTCGACGAACTGCAGGCCGAACTGGCGCTGAGCTATCTGCTGATATCCCATGACCTCGCCGTCGTCCGTGGCACCAGTGACCGGGTCGCGGTGATGCGGGCGGGCCGGATCGTCGAAACCGGCCGGACCGCCGAGATCTTCGAGGCACCGCGGCACGAGTACACCCGGGAACTGCTGCTGGCCGTACCCGGTGCCGCGGGCCGGCACCGGTCGAGAGAAAGGACCGCGTGATGTCGTCGCCTCTGCTGACCGCAGTCGAATTGGACGGTACCGGTACGCATCCCGCGTCCTGGCGGCGCGCCGATTCCCGTGCCGAGGAGTTGTTCACCGCCGGATACTGGGTGGACCTCGTCGTGGCCGCCGAACGCGCGGGCCTGGATCTGGCGTTCCTGCCCGATTCCTTCGCGTTGCAGGCCGAAGGTGTGCGCGGCCGGCCGGAAGCGGCCGGTATCGCGGCCCGGGTCGCCCCGGCCACCGGGCGGATCGGCCTGATCCCGCAGATCCCGGTCACCCATACCGAACCGTTCCACGTATCCAAGGCGGTCGCCTCGCTGGACTATGCCACCTACGGCCGGGCCGGCTGGGAGGTGACGGTGTCCCCGGGCGCGGCACAAGCGCGGCTGTTCGGCCGGAAATCCGAACAGCCGCCGGAATCACTGTGGTCGGAGGCCGGTGCGGCGATCGAGGTGGTGACCCGGCTGTGGGACAGCTGGGAGGACGACGCCGAGATCCGCGACGCCCCGACCGGGCGCTTCATCGATCGCGGCAAACTGCACTACATCGACTACGCGGGCGAACATTTCGCGGTCAAGGGCCCGTCCATCACCCCTCGGCCGCCACAGGGGCAGCCGCTGGTCGCGGTACGGGCCGCGGGAGCCGAGGCCACCCGGATCGCGGTGCGGTACGCCGATCTGATCCGCGTGCGCACCGGGGATCTGGAATCGGCCGCCGAAACCCGCCGGGTATTGCGGGCCGCCGCCACGGCCGCCGGCCGGGATCCCGACCTGATCCGCGTCCTGCTCGATATCGAGGTCCATATCGCGGTGACCGAGAAAGTCGCCTCGGACGAGGTCTCCCGGCTGCAAGCGTGGGCTCCCGCCCCGGACACCGGCACCCTGCGCCATATCGGGACGGCCCGCTCGCTGCGCGCCCTGCTCGATACCGCGGAACGGCGGGAGGCCGCCGACGGTGTGGTCCTGCGGCCGCTCGCGCTGCCCGCCTTCCTGGCCCGGCTCACCGCCGCGCCCACCACCCTGCGCGGTCGCCTGGGGCTACCGCGCCCCCTCAACCGGTACACGACCGAACGGGTATGACATGGCGATATCGACACCAGGCAGACAGGTCCACCTCGCCGCCCACTTCCCGGGCGTCAACAACACCACCGTATGGAACGATCCCGAATCCGGTAGCCAGATAGATTTCGATTCGTTCGTCCATCTGGCCCGCACCGCCGAACGCGGGTTGTTCGATTTCTTCTTCCTCGCCGAGGGCCTGCGGTTACGCGAACATCGCGGCCGTATCCACGACCTGGACGTGGTGGGGCGCCCCGATACGCTCACCGTGCTCAACGCGCTGGCGGGCGTCACCGCACGGCTCGGGCTCGCCGGCACCATCAACACCACCTTCAACGAACCGTTCGAACTGGCGCGGCAATTCGCCACCCTGGACCATCTCTCCGGGGGCCGGGCCGCCTGGAACGCGGTCACCTCCTCGGACGCGTTCACCGGGGAGAACTTCCGCCGGGGCGGCTATCTGCCGCACGCTCATCGCTATACCCGGGCCGCCGAGGTGATCGCCGCGACCCGGGCACTGTGGGACAGCTGGCCCGACGACACACTCGTCGTCGACCGGGAGCGTGGCGTATTCGGCGGTCCGGTGCCGGAATTCCGTTTCACGAGTGAGCAGTTCGATATCACGGGCCACTATGTGCTGCCGCGCAGTCCGCAGGGATATCCCGTGCAGATCCAGGCGGGGGACTCCGAGGAGGGCCGCGAGTTCGGCGCCGCCACGGCCGACGCGATCTTCAGCCGGCACGGCGAACTCGAGGACGGGCAGCGCTTCTACACCGATATGAAGAACCGGCTCGCCAAATACGGGCGTACTCGCGACGAACTGCTCATCCTCCCGGCCGCCACCTTCGTTCTCGGTGACGATCGCGCCGATGCCGAGGAGCGCGCCCGGCATATCCGCCTGCAGCAGGTCGGCCCGCAGACCGCGATCGCCTTCCTCGAACAGGTCTGGGGCCGTGACCTCTCCGGCTACGACCCCGAGGGCCCGCTGCCCGATCTGGATCCGGTCGACGACGCGACCATCACCCGGGGCCGGGTCCGGCACGCCAAGGATCCGCTCGCGGTCGCGCGGGACTGGCGGGACCGGGCGCAAGCGCGGAACCTGAGCATCCGTGAGTTGATCATCGAGGTCACCGCACGGCAGCAGTTCGTCGGTTCACCCGCCGAGGTGGCCGCCGATATCGACCGCTACGTACAGCAGGACGCGGCCGACGGGTTCATCCTCGTACCGCATCTCACTCCGCACGGCCTGGACGAATTCGTCGACAAGGTGATCCCGGAACTCCAGGACCGCGGCAGCTTCCGCACCGAGTACACCGGCAGCACCCTGCGCGACCATCTCGGCCTGCGGCACCCCCATCGAACCGGAGAACAGGTGAAGGCGTCATGACGATACCGCTGTCGGTGCTGGATCTCTCCCCGATCAGCACCGGATCCGATGCCCGGCAGGCGATCCGCAACACCGTGGACCTGGCCCGGCGCGCCGAGGCGTGGGGTTACCGGCGGTTCTGGGTCGCCGAGCACCATTTCGTGGCGGTGGCCTCGTCCGCACCCACCGAACTCATCGCGCTCATCGCCGCCGCCACCGAGACCATCCGGGTGGGATCGGCCGCGGTACAGGCGGGATATCGGACCTCGGCGTCGGTGGTGGAGGCGTTCGGGACCATCGACGCGCTGTATCCGGGACGGCTGGATCTCGGGCTCGGCCGTTCGGCGCACCGGATCCCGCCCACCTCCGCCGCACCGCCGTCTCCGCCCACCCCGGTCCGGCCCACCGTGGTCCGCGACGGCGTGGTGGTGCCGCCGCCGTTCCCGCTCGCGCAGTTCCGCGATACCCGACGGCTCGCGGCCTCCCTCGAAGCGCTGCGGCTGCCGGGCGCCGAACCGCTGGACTACGGCCGGCAGGTCGCGGAGATCCGCGCGCTGCTCGACGGTACCTACACCACCTCCGACGGGGTACATCTGCGGGCCGTGCCGGGGCAGGGCGCGCAGGTGCAGTTGTGGCTGTTCGGGAGCAGTGGCGGCGAGAGCGCCCAGTTGGCGGGGCGGCTCGGGCTGCCGTTCGTCGCGAACTATCACGTCTCACCCGGAACCGTGCTGGAAACCGTCGAGGCCTACCGTGCCGCGTT
>NZ_JBSFRU010000187.1:0-12195 GCF_053589395.1 Nocardia sp. NPDC003345 | reverse complement strand
GGTGGGCACCGCCTACGCGATATTCACCGGTATCGGTGCGCTCGGGGCGATAATCCTCGGCATCCTGCTCCACAAGGACCCGTTCAGCGCGGGCCGGGCCGCGGCGCTGGCCTTGATTCTCGGCGGGCTCGTCCTGGCCCGGCTCACCAATCCCGCCTGACGGGCCGGCGTCCAGAGCTTCGGCGGGATGCCCTAGCGCTGGGTGCTGCCCGCGTCCACCGGCAGGGTCACGGCGGTGATGTAGCGGGCCTCGTCGGAGGCCAGGAACAGGGAGGCGTTGGCGATATCGACCGGCTCCACCCACGGGATCGGAAGCATGTTCATGGTGGTCGCGGCCGCGGCGAACTCTTCGCGGGTGGGGTTGTCCAGGTCGGGGCGGAACGAGCGGCGGACCATATCGTTCTGGATCATCGGGGTGTCGACATTGGTGGGATGCACCGTGTTCACCCGGACCCCGTGCGGTGCCAATTCCTTGGCCAGCGAGCGCATCAGCCCGACTACCCCGTGTTTGGCGGCCACATAGTGCGCCACGCCCACCAGTCCGACCAGTCCGGCGATGGAACTGGTGAGGATCATCGAGCCGCTGCCGCGCGCGATGAGGTGGGGGGTGGCGGCCTTGCAGGTCTGCCAGACACCGGTGAGGTTGACGTCGAGCATGGTCCGCCACTGGTCCTCGGTCAGTTGCAGACCGGGTGCGCTGGAGGTGATTCCGGCGGTGGCGCAGACGATATCGAGACCGCCGAACGCGTCCACCGCTTCATCGGTGGCCGCCCGCATGGCCGCGCCGTCGCGGACGTCGACGGTGGCGGCCATGATCCTGGCCCCGGTTCGCTCCACCTCGCGCACGGTTTGCTCGAGGTCGCCCGGTGTCGCCGCCGGGGTGATCACCGTTTCCACCGGACCGCAGATATCGAGGGCGACGATATCTGCGCCCTCTTCCGCGAGCCGGACCGCCTGGGCCCGCCCGATTCCCCGTGCCGCGCCGGTGACCAGCGCTACCTTGCCCGAAACCCGTCCCATCTCACACCTTCTGAGTAAGTCCGGCGTCCACGACGAGCTGGATTCCGGTGACGTACCGGGACTCGTCGGACGCGAGGAACAACACCGCATTGCTGATATCGACCGGTTCCACCCACGGGACCGGGAGGATCGTGCGCTGCGCGAGGACCCGCGCCGCGTCTTCCCGGGTCGGGGCCGGGTGGTCCGGCAGCAGCTTCGCGAACACGTTGTCGTTGAGGATCATCGGCGTGGCGACCGAGCCCGGGTGCACGGTGTTGACCCGGATGCCCCGCGGGCCGAGTTCGTTCGCGAGGGTTTTGGCCAGGCCGGCCACCGCGTGTTTGCTCGCCGAATAGTGGGCGGCCGAGGCGCCGCCCTTGATGCCGTTCGTGGATCCGACGATCACGACGGCGGCGCCGGCCCCGAGATGCGCGCCCGCCGCCCGGATGGTGTGCCACGCGCCGGTGAGGTTGATGTCGAGAGCGCGCTGCCAGGCGTCGTCGGAGAGTTCCCAGGTGGGTGCCAGATCCGCGTAGATTCCGGCGTTCGCGACCACCACATCGAGGCGGCCCAGCCGGTTGACCCCGGAGTTCACGGCTTCCTCGAGGGCCAGCGGATCGCGCACATCGGCGAAACCGGTGAGGCAGCGGCGGCCCAGGCCCTCTACCTCCGTGGCCAGCTCTTCCAGGGTGGCCGCGCCGGTCTCGAGATCGAGGGCGACGATATCGGCGCCCTCCTCGGCCAGCCGCCGGCAGTGGGCACGGCCCATACCGCCCGCGGCTCCTGTCACCACCGCTACCCGGTCCTGTAGGCGCTTCATCGCGCGTCTCCGGTGTATCCCGCATCCATGCGGGCGACGCTAGGTTCGCGGCTGCTCCCGGGAGCGGCCTTCTCCCGGTCAATGGGCGGCGGTACGGGGGATTCCCACCCATCGGAAACACTGCTTGCCTGCTACCGGGTGACCTCGCAATGGGAAGTGGCCGGTGTTGCAGGAAGGTAGCGTGGGCGAAATGAAACTCGGAAAATATTCTGCCGTAGGTACTTTCATGCTGACCGCCGCCGTGATCACCGCACCCGCGGCCGCGTCGTTCCCCACGGGCTCGGCCGGTCTCGGCGACGGGCGCGAGGTCGTGATCGTCGACAATACGCTGGAGCTGTCCGACCTCAACGCGTGCTGGGCCAGCGGGTTCGCGCGCGACATACATTTCGAGAACCGGAGCAAGCGCGATTTCCTGGTGTACGGGTCCAACGATTGTTCCGGTACGCCCACCGCGGTGGTCGCGCCGGGAACTTCCGCGACGTTCTTCGGCTGGTCGGCCAGGGCGGCGGGCTAGCGGGATGACGAAATGAATCCGTGATCCCCGGTTCCCGGCGGTGCCCGCACCCGGACCGCGCTACGGGCACGGCCGGACATCGCCGGTCATGCCCGTGGCGGCGGGTCGCGGTCCGGTCGCCGGGCCTACGGAACGATGACCGCCCGGCCGCGCAAGGTGCCGGCGGCCAGTTTGCGGTAGGCCTCGGGGGAGTCGTCCAGCGAGAACCGTTCGACGGCGATATCGAGCACGCCCTCCTGCGCGAGGTCGACGAGTTCGATCAATTCGGAGCGGGCGCCCCAGTACGGGGAGGTGGCGCTCGTCTCGTAGGGGCTGATCCCGAACCCGATACGGGCGGCCGATTCGAAATCGCCCACGCCGACGATCGTGACATCGGAATCCACTCCGGCGACCGCCATGGCGGTATCGATGGTGGGCTGGAAACCGACGAAGTCCAGGACCAGACTCGTCCCGGCCGGGCCGGTGATCTTGCGGACGTTGTCGGCGGCCTTGTCGTCGGAGAGCACCGCCTCGTGCGCGCCCACCGACCGCGCGAACTCCAGCTTCTCGTCGTTGACGTCGAGGGCGATGATCCGGGTGGACGTCAGGTGGCGCAGCAACTGGATCGCGACGTGACCGAGGCCGCCGCTGCCGATCACCACCGTCCACGAACCCGGGCGCAGCTTGCCGATCGAGCGCTTGATCGCGTGGTAGGGCGTGAGCCCGGCGTCGGTGAGCGGGACGGTCGCCACGGGATCGAGATCGCCGATCGGTACCAGATGCCGCGGCGAATCCACGATCAGGTATTCGGCGATGGCGCCCGGCGAGCCCAGACCGGGCGGCATGATGCCGAGTTCGGCGGCCCGGGAGCAGTAGTTCTCCAGGCCCTGGGCGCAGAACCAGCAGTTGCCGCACCCCCACGGGCCGTAGACCACGGCCGAGGTGCCGATATCGATCCCCTTGACACCGGCGCCGACGGCGGCGACCTCCCCCGCGCCCTCGTGTCCGAGTGTCAGCGGCAATTCGATGCCGAACATCTCCGGGGGGTTGTTCATGACGAAATCGTCGGAATGGCAGACCCCGGCCGCGGTGACCTTCAGCAGAACCTCACCCGGGCCGGGTTCGGGGGTGGGAATCTCGCGGACCTCGGGTTCCTTCCCGGGCGTCACGTATTGCAGTGCCTTCATAGCGCCTGTCCTCTCTGGGCCGAGCGACTGGGTGCGTACTGGTGGAACGGCGGAGAACGTGCTGTTGCGACTGGTAGGGACCAGGCTAGTTCGGGGTGCGGCGGGCCGGGAGCATTTGCGGAATCGGCCCGGCGCGGCCGGAACAGCGCGGGTTGTGGAGGCCGGTTGCCGGTATCTGTTCAACCCGGCCCGCTCGAGGCCAAGCATTTGCTAGGTTTCCGGCGTATGAGACATCGGGGCATCGTCGTCACGCTGGCCGCTGTGACCGCGCTGGTCGCGGGACTGCTGGGGACGGGCGGCCCGGCTCACGCGCAAACGCTGCCGGTGTCCTACGACTTCTTCTCCGGTATCCCCGCCGAACTCACCGACCCCGGCGGATCGCTACCGGGCTCCAACGATTTCGGGTGCAAACCCTCGGCGCGGCACCCGAACCCGGTGATCCTGGTGCACGGCACCGGCGGCTCCCAGCAGACCAACTGGGGAACCTATGTCCCACTGCTGGCCAACGAGGGTTATTGCGTTTTCGCGCCGACCTACGGGGCGATCCCCGGCCTGCCCTGGCCCGCCACCGCGGTCGGCGGGATGGGACTCATGACCGACAGCGCCTGGCAGTTCGGCGCCTTCGTCGACGCGGTCCTGCGAGCCACGGGCGCCGCGAAGGTCGATGTGGTCGGGCATTCGCAGGGCACCATCGTGCCCGCCTACTACGCGAAATACCTGGGCGGCCGGGACAAGATCGAGAACTATGTCTCGCTGGCGCCCGCGTGGCGGGGAACCACCCTGGCCGGTACCGATCTGATCCTGCCGCTGGTACGCCGTCTCGGCATCCCGGCCGACCGGATCCCGCTGTGCCGGGCCTGCGCCGAACTCGACCCCGGGTCACCGTTCCTGCAGCTGGTCGGGGCGGGTGGTTTCTACCTGCCGCAGATCCGATACACCAATATCGCGACCCGCTACGACGAACTCGTCGTGCCCTACGCGGCGAGCATGCCGCCCGGCGGTGCGAACGTCCGCAATATCGTCGTCCAGGACGGATGCGAAACCGACTACACCGAGCACGCGGGTATCGCGGGCTCCCGGCGTGCCGCCCATTTCGTCCTGAACGCGCTCGACCCCGGCAACCCCCGGCCCGTGCCCTGTGACCGGGCGGCGCCGTTCAGCGGCAGCCCGTTCTAGGGGCCGAGGGTCGGGCGATGGAAGGCGCCTCGAAGGCGACCTGGTGTAGGTGGGTGCCGAAGAAGGTTCGCAGCGTGTGGTGTTGAACGGCGAGGCTGTCGGCGGGGTTGATGGTGCCGATGAACTCTGCTGCGGTGCCGCCCAGTTGGGGGAGCAGTGATTGGTAGTCGGTGTAGCCGAAGTGTTCGCCGTCGGGCAGGTGGACCTGGCAGAGCGGGCCGCGGTGGTGGGCGAGGAATTGTTGCCATGAGGCGTCGGAGTCGAGACCGTGGTCGCCGGCGCTCATCAGCAGGAAGGGCCGGTCCAGGCCTTCGTCGGCGGCTCGGCCGAAGTCGCGGGCGGTTTGGGAGTAGGCCATGCTGCCGTCGAGGTCGGCGCCCGCGCTGATGCGCTGGTCGGCGAGCATGGTCTCGGCGGTGGTGAACCCGCCACCGGAGTGGCCGAACATGCCGATCCTGGACAGATCGAGGCTTCTGTTCAGCCCGGCCGGTAATGCCCGGGCGGCGGCGTCGCGGTCGACACCTGCCGCCAGCAGTTCCAGCTGGTCCAGGACGAACCGGGTGTCCGCGACGCGGGTGGCGATCAGGCGTTTGGAGACGTCGATGGTGGGCGCCGGCAGGGCTTTACGCGCGACGCGGCCGCCGGGGAATTCGACGGCTTCGGCTTCGTGGGTGTGGTCGATCGCCACGACGATATAGCCGTCACTGGCCAGTTGTTCCATCTGTGTGGTGCCGTGTGCGCGCGACAGGGTCGCCCCGGGCGAGTACAGCAGGACCGGCCATCGGCCCAGGGCCACGGACGCGGCGATTCCGGAGTGGGTGGGGAAGCGGTAGTCGAGCAGGCTCGGCTCGACGCCGAGTTTGCCGGCATCACCGGCGGCTACGGCTGCGGCGACCCCGGCGGGCATGTACGGCGCTTTCGGTGCGGTGTTCGGCCGCGCCGGATAGCGCACGGTGATCATCAATTCACGCACACGGCCGGGTATCCACGGGTCTTCCCGGCTCGGGTCGACCAGGTGCAGATCGACGAAACCGACCGGATACGGGCCGGTCGGCGCGGGCAGGCCGAAACGAACCGGCTCCGCGGACGCGGTTGCGGGCACACCGGCCAGTAGCAGGGCGATCACGAGCGCGCCGACCCGGCGCAGCAGGCAAGTAGCGGTCACACACGAGAACCTAGAACCGCATGGGCTGCGCACACATCGGGGCGATCACCTGTACTGCCCCCGAGATCCCGGTCGGCGTCCGCGGCGCCGACGGGGTGTTTCCCCGCATCTGCGACCGGAAATCGAAGGGCGCCATGACATTGCCAAAATAGGTTTGCAATGCAAACCTACTTGCATGACAGATCAATCGGATGCCTCGGTGGCAGCGGCACGGCAGGCGCTCTCGACCACCCGCGATCTCACCCACCGGGTTCGACTCGCGCAGCGCAACACCTGGTTCCCGCTGGTACTGCTCGGGATGGTGGTGCTGGCAGCGGTGCCGTTCTATCGCCTGGGCCGACACGTCGTGACCTGTGATCCGGTGCTGGGCGCGCGGGGCGGGGTGCAGATCATCCACCAGGGCGCCTGTGTTCAGGTCGACGGGCGACCGGCCGGGATCTATTGGATCCTCGCTTTCGTGCTGGCCTACACCGCTATCGCCGCGGTCTATCTCCATCGCGCCCGCAGGTGTGGGGTGGGGGCCCGGATCATGCCGTATGTGGGTTCCGGGATCGGCGCCGGACTGGTGTGCGGCGTCACCGCCGCCTGGGCGCATCAGCTCGACCTCGCCGGCCGGTTCCCGGCCGGTCCGGTGGCCGTGGGGATGGTACCGCTGCTGTCGATCGGCCTGACCTTGTTCGTCTTGGCTCGGCTGGAACGTAACGCGGCGCTGCTGGCCTTCGCCCTCGGCTACACCGTGATCGCGCTCCTGGCCTGTGGGATCGGCCGGCGCGGTCTGGATTCGAACGCCGCCGCCGGTGTCGGCCCGCTGTGGGGCTTCCTGCCCGGATTGATCACGGCGGCCGGTGTGCTGCTGCTGGGTGGTGCCGGCTTCGCCTTCACCGAGCGGGGCCGGATATGACCCACCCGACCAGCGGCCTCGACGATATCGTGCACCAGCGGGTCCGGCTGGGCATCCTCATCATCGCCCACGAGGCCCGGCGCGTGGAATTCGGTTTCCTGCGCACCACATTGGAGCTGACCACGGGCAACCTGTCCCGGCACCTGACCGTCCTGGAAGAGGCCGGGCTGGTGGAGATCGAGAAAGGCTACGAAGGCAAACGCGGCCGCACCTGGGTCCACCTGACCACCGCGGGTGAGAAAGCCCTGAGCGACGAGATCACCCGGCTGAAACGAATCATCAGCCGGGTGGAGCTTCCCGTCGCGGGGCGCCCGGCGACCGGGCTCGCGTGACGGCACGGTTCACCGTCGAGGGCCGCGGCCCCGCATTCGCCGCCGGAGCCGGTGGGTCAGCTCTGGCCGCCGAGCAGACCGCCGATCGGCATCGGCGGCAGCGCCCGCACCAGGGTCATCACCGCGTTGCAGTAGGCGCTGGGGACGGCTTCCCACGGGTTGGTGTTGCAGACGTAGTTGCCCATCTTGTCGTAGTGCGAGGAATGCCCCCGATAGGACCAGGTGAGTCCGTCTTCGGAGTGGCTGTAGGGGCACTGGTTCGGTGCCAGGCCCTCGCAGGGCCCTTCGACGCCCCACGGACCGACCGGATACGCCATCGCCTGTGGCGCGCCGGTGAAGGTGAGCGCCGCGGCCGCGGCCACGCCGGTGAGCAGGTATTTGACAGTCGATTTCACGCAGTCTCCTCGAGAATGGATCCGGAACCCTTTGGCTCCGTATCGCTTACACCGCGACCACTTGTTACTTTCAGGCCCTAATGTTCGGCAGGGCATCTCGAGTGGGCTTCCCGATGAAAAAGTGCGGCATACGCGCACAGCCGGTGCCGGTCTCCGGCCCAGCAGCGGCACGCCGCTCGGCATCTGCGGAGCGCGCGGGCTCATCGGCCGATCGGCGTGGCGCCGGTCGCGGCGACAGACAGGTCCCAGAGCCGGGAGGCCTCCGCGCGATCGACGGCGTACGCACGCACACCGCCGTCATCCATCGGGGTGCCGGGGGCGGAAACGCGGGCGACGTCACAGTCTTCCAGGTAGAGCCCGCCACGGCCTTCGAGGAGCGGGGACGTGGCAGCCCACAGGCCGGTGGCTGCCCCTCGAGAGGGGGTCTTGAAGCCCGCGCCGACCACACTGCCGTGCTCGTCCACCCACCCGCGGTCGATCTGCTCCCGCAGCGTCATCTCCCGCTGGAGGCCGGTGATGATCTTGCCGGGGTGCAGGCTGAACGCCCGGACCCCGTCGCTTTGCCCGAGGACATCGAGGTGCACGGCGAACAGTGCGTTGGCGGTTTTGGCCTGGCCGTAGGCCAGCCACCGGTCGTAGCCGGTGCGGAAGTGCGGATCCTGCCAGCGGATGCCGGTCAAGGTGTGCCCGGCTGAGCTGTTCACCACGACGCGTGCACTGCCCGTGGCGGCCAGGAGCGGGTAGAGCTCGCAGGCGAGGGTGAAGTGTCCGAAGTGGTTGGCGGTGAGCTGGCCTTCCCAGCCGGGCCCGACGCGCCGCTCCGGGGTGGCCATGACGCCGGCGACGGCCATCAAGAGATCGAGCCGGTCGATACGGTCGCTGATCTGCGCGGCGGCCGAGTGGACGCTGTCGAGGTCGGTCAGGTCCATGGGGACGACCTCGCAGCTCTTCACCTCCTGCAGAGCGGCGCGGGCGACGTGGGGGCGGCGAGCGGGAACGATTACCCGGGCTCCGGCGGCCGCCAGAATCCGGGTGGTTTCCAGGCCGAGCCCGGAGTAGCCCCCGGTCACCACCGCGGTCATGCCGGAAAGGTCTCGGCCGGCCACGATTTCCTCGGCGGTCGTGGCAGCGGAGAAGGGCGAGCCGAGCGGGTACTGATCAGAAACGGTCATGCGTGGACGCTACGATCTAGAGCGAGGTCTAGATCAAGTCCAGGAGTGAACGGCATGGCAACCACCGAGGCCGCGGGGCGGTCGCTGAGCATCGGCGAGGTGGCCGAGCGGACCGGGTTGAGTGTGCACGCGCTGCGCTTCTACGAGCGCAAGGGCCTGCTCGTCGGCCCGGTTCAGCGCACGTCGGGCGGTCGACGCCGCTACACCACCTTCGATGTCGAATGGCTGCGGATATGCGTCAAACTTCGCGAATCCGGCATGCCGCTCGCCGATCTCGAGCACTTCGCCGAACTCGTACGCCACGGACCGGGCAACGAGGCGCAACGCCTGCACCTGCTCGACACTCACCGGCAGCGCGTCGACGCACAGATCCAGGCGCTCGAGGAGTGCCGATCCGTCATCGCCTGGAAGGTCGGCGTCTACGCCGAGCACCTGGCCCGCGGCGAAGCCGACGGACTCTGGGACCCGACAGCCTGAGGCAAGCGCGCGGCCCTGCCCGTAGTCGTAAGCAGATCCCACCGACCTTCGGCTGCCGAGATGACAGTTCGCGGCCGATCGGCTGCTGGACCGACGGGGTGAGCCCGGGAGCACACACCGAGCGGCTGGATAGTGTGGCCGGATGCCGAACACGGGACTGCGACGTCGAGTAATCCTCCTCAACGGGACATCGAGTTCGGGCAAAACCACCCTCGCCCGCGCCATCCAGGATGAGAGCGACACCCCGTTCGTCTACTGGGGAATCGACACCCTGTTCGGCCTGATGCCACCGAACTGGGGCGGTGGACGCGACACTCCGCTCAGCCGCGACGGATTCTGGTATGACCGCACCGGCCACGACGCCGACGGGCACCCGGTCGTGGTCATCCGCTATGGCCACGTCGGGCGGCGCGTGCTGCACTCGGCATGCGCCGCAGCCGCGGCATTCGCCCATGGCGGCGACGATCTGGTTATCGACGAGATGCTCCTGACCCCGGACCTGTTGCCGGTCTGGATGGATGCCCTCTCCGGTCTGGATGTTCGGCTCGTCGGCGTCACCTGCCCATTGGCCGTAGCCGAACAGCGAGAACTGGACCGACGTCACCCGATCGGACTGGCACGCGGCCACTTCCATACCGTTCACGACCACGGCTACGCCTACGACATGACGGTCGATACGACCACAGCAACACCCGCCGCCCTGGCCGGAACCATCCTGCGACACCAGTAGCCCCGCGTACGAACAGCGCGGCACCCCCGACGACCGCCGACTCCGCCGTCGTCACCACCGCGTCTGGTCGCCGGCACTCGAAGTCACGGAGCACAAAACGCAATTTGCCGAAACCGAGGCGGGACGGCTCCAGAACCGACGGGTACCCGAGGATCCCAGGCAGGTCTTTACGGTTCGAACTCGCGGTCGTGGACACGAGCCCGGGGCAACTCGTTGTCCAGTGACTCACGGTAGGCCACACATCCACGCATGAAGCGCGGCCATGGCGGAACAGCGACCTCGGGGTCGACGCACTCGGGCAACAGGCCCCAAAGCTGGGGGTGGTGCCAGCAGAGGTCATGTCCTGAGCTGTCGCGGTGAGCGCGAATACCGGCGCGCAGCCGCCTTACCTCAGCAATCAATTCCTCTCGATCGAACCCGCCGAGGTCGCTGTCGAGGTCCATGTTCCGAACGGTAAGGGGTTCCGGTAGTACTCGCGCGACGATCCGCGCCCGACTCGCCGGGGATTCCCGAACCGGCCGCAACCCGGGCCTGCTGATGCCGGCCAACTCTGATGTCGGTCGGTGATTTCTGACGTCGGTCCGGCAAGTCACAGCCCCCTACCTAGGGCAAATGGGTGGCAAACACCGATGGGGGTAGGCTGCTGCCCGCTCGAACGATCTGTCCCACTACCTGACCCGTACTGAAAGGCACAAACTGTCGTTCGTGGAACACTTTTCGCTTCGATACTTGCGTTGACCGGGGCTGTGCTGGTCAACGTGGCCGGACCGGCCAGCGCAACGACCGACATTTGGATCGGACGCGTCACTGCCGAGACATGGGCGGTGGTCAACCCTGAGATCACTTACGTCTGCGAACCGGGCCAGGCGAACGCGCTGTGGGTCAGGGTCGAATCCGACTGGTTCAGAAGCCCGGAAGGCGAAATCGTCCGGTTCGAGGACGAGGGTGTGGCCATCGAGGTGACCTGTGACGGGGAATCTCGGCAGGCGACGGTCGACGTGATGTTGGACTACGACTATGGGGAGGGCCCGAAAGATAGCAATATCCGCGACGGCGATGGCTGGGAACTCGGTGCGCATTACAACATCGGCCAAAGGGTGGAGATCACCGCAGCCTTCGCGAACCTGCCGCCCGACGCCGAGGATCTGAGCCGGCTCGAGATCTTGCACGCCACCACCACGACCAGGACCGTAGCCCTGGCATAACCCTGGGGCGGCGCTGGCCGGCAGCGCGGCTGCTGCGCAGCGTGTGATCCGGAAACCGCGAGAACCGGCCAGATGTCAGCCGGCCGGTTCTCGTTTTGTTCGGTGGCCTCAGGCGTTCGGCTCCCAGAACCAGAGGTCCCGGTAGTTACCGCCGAAATTCAGGTCGGATACCGATGCAGCCCCGGGTCAGGAGGCTGTATTGAGCACCGAGGTGCCCGGGACAACAGCCCGATATCCGGGTATGAGCGTTGAGGATGATGGAGGCGTGAATGCTCCCGCACCCGGACCGGTCTTCAGTGTGCTCGCAGTACTCGACGGCTCGCTCGATTTGCGCTTCTATCCGCGCAGCACCTTGGCTCTGAGCACCCCACCGCGTGTGGAGTACCGCAGAGTTGCCAGGAGCAACATGCCTGTCATCTTCGATCCGGTCGTCCACCTGCTGGACGGAATCGAACTGCTCAAATCTCAGGGGTGGACGCTGGTCAGCGTGGTCGAACGCAGTGTCGACAACGCGAACGCCAGGGAGGCCTGCCTGGTGGCGTTCATGCAACGTCCATGACACAGAACGAGTATCGCCGTGCGGCGGTGTCAGCGGTCGCCGGGCGGCCGGATGCCCGTGTACCAGTCGAGCAGATCGGGGTCGTCGACCGCGCTGCGCTCCACCACGCGCGCCGGGTCCGCGCCCTGGAACAACCGCTTGATCGGGACCTCGAGTTTCTTACCTGTCCGGGTGTGCGGGACGGCCGGCGCGGCCAGGATCTCGTCGGGCACATGCCGTGGTGAGACCTCGGTGCGGATGACCTCCTTGATGCGGTCGCGCAGCTCGTCGGTCAGCTCGACGCCGGGCGCCGGCACCACGAACAGCGGCATCCAATAACCGCCGTCGGGCTGTTCGGCACCGATCACCAGGGCTTCGGCGACCTCCGGCAGCCGTTCGACGGCCTGATAGATATCGGCGCTGCCCATCCGGATACCGTGCCGGTTGAGGGTGGAATCGGACCGCCCGTGCACCACGACGCTGCCGCGGCCGGTGAGGGTGATCCAATCCCCGTGCCGCCAGATCCCGGGATAGGTGTCGAAATAGGCGTCGTGATACCGATGGCCCTCCGGATCGTTCCAGAAACGCACCGGCATCGACGGCAG
>NZ_JBSFRU010000186.1:0-12225 GCF_053589395.1 Nocardia sp. NPDC003345 | reverse complement strand
GTGAGCAGTGCGGTGGTGATGACCCAGGCGTAGGCGGTTTGGGAGCCTTCGAGGTCGGCGATGATGGTGGGTAGGGCGTTGGCGACGATGGTGGTACTGAGCAGCGCGGTGAACAGCGCGGCCAGCAGGCCTGTCATCGCCTCGAGGATCTCGCGGTGGGTCATGGCGGCCGGCTCTCGCGAGATCGGCGCCGCGGTACTAGTCGACATCGACTCTCTCTTCCGAATGTTTCCGGTGGTCGGCCGCGGCGCTGCGGCTGTCCCGTTCGATAAGGCGGCTCCGGAGCGTATGCAGGATCTCCCGGGCGCGTTCGGCGTCGTCCTGGGTCCAATCGGCCAGCACTTCCTGCAGGCCCCGGACCCGCGATTCGCGGATACGGACGAGCAGTTCGCGGCCGGCCGGGGAGACCTCGACGCGGGTCGCGCGGGCGTCGCTGGGATCGGTGCTGCGCATCACGTAGCCGTCGGAGACGAGCTCGGTGATGTGGCGGCTCATGGCCGATGCGCTGATACCGATCTGGCAGGCGAGTTCGACCTGACGGCAGGGACCCGCCATTTCGAGATTGACCAGAACGCTGATTCCACCCGGCAGCAGGTTGCCCTCTTCGGGCTGCGCGAGAGACCGGCGCAATGCTCGACTGATCAGGAAAAGTTCGTCGAGAACGCCCTGTGCGGTGTCGGGTGAAACTGCCATTCGGGCTCCAGAGGTTGTTCAGTTGCTTGCAGTAATCAACTATATGTTTGTTGCTTTAGCTAATCAACTAATGGTGGGTGTGCCGCTCACCACATGCGACCTGCGAAAACGCGAAGACCCGGGTTCCGGAGAACCCGGGTCCGCACGGTTGGCGGCGGTCTCAGCGGACGAAGTGACCCGCACTGTCCGCGAGGTTCAACAGCGGCTGGGCGACGATGCCGAAGACCAAGGTGGCGGCGGCCGCGACGGCGATGAGCGAGGCGGTGGCCGGCGGGGCGGTGAGAACCGGCGGATCAGCGGGCGGATCGGTGAAGAACATCAGCACGATCACCCGGATATAGAAGAAGGCCGCCACGGCGCTTGCCAGGACGCCGATCACGACCAGCACACCGGCATCACCGGCGGCCGCGGCCTGGAACACCGCGAATTTCGCGACGAAACCGGCGGTGAGCGGAATACCGGCGAACGACAGCAGCAACAGCGCGTAAGCGCCCGCGAGCCAGGGTGAGCGTCGGCCGAGGCCGGCCCAACGTGACAGTTCGGTCGCCTCGGTACCGTCGGCTTCGCGCACCGTGCTCACGATCGCGAAGGCGCCGAGCGTCCCGAGGGCGTAGACGGCGAGATAGAACAGGGTCGCCGAGGTGCCCCGGTCGTCCGCCGCGACCAGTGCGGTCAACAGGAAACCGGTATGTGCGATCGACGAGTAGGCGAGCATGCGTTTCATATCGGTCTGCGTGATCGCCAGCACCGCGCCGACCAGCATGGTGGCCACGGCGACCGCGGCGAGAACCGGGCGCCAATCGGCGGCGATCCCGGGAACGCCGACCTGCAGCACCCGCAGTAGCGCGCCGAGCGCGGCGACCTTGGTGGCCGCGGCCATGAACGCGGTGACCGGGGTCGGGGCGCCTTGGTAGACATCGGGCACCCAGGCCTGGAACGGAACGGCGCCGATCTTGAACAGCAGACCCACCGCCAGCATCGCCACGCCCAGCAGCGCCAGGGTCGGTTCGCCGGTCTCGGCCGCGAGCGCATCGGCGATACCGGTGAGCCGGACCGTTCCGGCCTGGCCGTAGAGCAGGGCCACCCCGTACAGGAAGAAGGCCGAGGAGAACGCGCCGAGCAGGAAATACTTCAGTGCCGCCTCCTGCGAGAGCAGCCGCCGCCGGCGGGCCAGCCCGCACAGCAGATACAGCGGCAGCGAGAGCACCTCGAGCGCGACGAACATGGTGAGCAGATCGTTGGCGGCCGGGAAGAGCAGCAGCCCGCCCAGGGCCAGCATCAGCAGCGGGAACACCTCGGTGGGGGTGATCCCGGCGGTCGCCGCCGACCGCTCGGCGGCACTGCCGGGTACCGCGGAGGCCTGGGGGGTGAACGCGTCCATTCCGTAGCCGGGTGTGGCGGCGGCGCGGCTCCAGGTGCCCGGGCCCGAGCGCGGCCGGGGCAGCGGGCCGCGTTCGGCGGCGAAGGGCACCACGAGGATCGCGACGACCAGCATCGTCGCCTGCAGGAACAGGGTTACGCCGTCGACGGCGACCGCGCCGCCCACCGCGGTGGTGGAGGTGCCCGCGAGCAGGATCACCGCCACCAGTGCCGCGACCAGCCCGGCCAGGGTCAGGATGAGCTGGGCGGCATAGCGGCGGGCCCGGGGGACGAAGGCGTCCACCAGGACTCCCAGCACCGCCGCACCGAAAACCACGAGAATCGGTGCCAGCAGGTGGTATTCGATACTGGGTGCCGGGATAGAGGCGGCGAGAATCGCGCCGCCGGTCGGCTCAGCGCTCATGATGCGCACCTCCGCTGTTCGCCGCCTCCGGCCGGGCCGGTACCGGTGGGGGTGGATCGACACTTCCGATGGTGGTGAGGGTCTGGTTCACGGCGGGATCGATGAAATCCAGCACCGGTTTCGGGTAGAGGCCGAAGAAGATCAGCGCGGCGATGAGCGGGACCACCACCGCGAGTTCGCGGGGGACCAGGTCGCGGATCTTATCGCTGCCCTCGGCCACCGGGCCGGTCATCATGCGCTGATACAGCCACAGCACGTAGACCGCGGCCAGCACCAGGGCGGCCGACGCGATCACCGCGGCCACCTGGTATCTGCTGAATGTGCCGATCAGGACCAGGAATTCGCTGACGAACGGGGCCAGTCCCGGTAGTGACAGCGTCGCCAGCCCCGCGATGAAGAACGTTCCGGCCAGTACCGGCGCGACTTTCTGCACACCACCGTAGTCGGCGATGAGCCGGCTGCCGCGCCGCGATACCAGGAACCCCGCCACCAGGTACAGCGCCGCCGTCGACAACCCGTGATTCACCATGTAGAGGGTCGCGCCGGTCTGGCCCTGGCTGGTCATGGCGAAGACGCCGAGCACGATGAATCCGAAATGCGAGATGGACGTATAGGCGATCAGCCGCATCACATCGGTCTGCCCGATGGCCAGCAGCGCCCCGTAGATGATGCCGATAACGGCCAGTGTGATCACCAGCGGCGCGTAGGTGCGGGTGGCATCCGGGAAGAGCAGCACGCAGTAGCGCAGCATCCCGAAGGTGCCGACCTTGTCCACCACGGCCATCATCAGGACGGCGCTGGCCGGGGTGGCCGCGACCGCGGCGTCCGGGAGCCAGGTGTGCAGCGGCCACAGCGGGGCCTTCACCGCGAACGCGAAGAGGAAACCGAGGAACAGGGCGTTGAGCAACGCCGGGGCGGCGCCCAGCTGACCCGAGTTCGCGGCCTCCACCACAACGCGCAGATCGAAGGTGCCCGCGCCGTCGGCGCCGAGATCCTCGCGGACGGTGAGGACATAGAGCCCGATCACCGCGGCCAGCATGATCAGGCCGCCGAGCAGGTTGTACAGCAGGAATTTCACCGCCGCCCGGGAACGCTGCCGGCGCATCTGCGCGTCGTCGGTGCGGGGTCCGAAGCCGCCGATGAGGAAATACATCGGGATCAGCATCGCCTCGAAGAACACGTAGAACAGCAGGATGTCCAGCGAGACGAACGACACCAGTACCATCGCCTCGACCAGCAGGGTGAGCGCGATATAGGTGTGGGTCACCCGCTTCCCGGTGCCGACCTCGCGGTCGTCGTGCCAGCCGGCCAGCACCAGCAGCGGTACCAGGCCCGCCGTGAGCAGGACCAAGACCAGGGCGATCCCGTCCACTCCCACCGTGTAACCGGCGCCGAACGCCGGAATCCAGGTCTGGGATTCGACGAACTGGAACTGTTCGCCGCCGGGCTCGAAGGCGGCGGCGATCCCGAGCGCCACCGCGAAGGTGGCGATCGCGAACAACAGCCCGACCCAGCGGGCCGCGGCCCGGCCGGCGGCGGGCAGCAGCAGTACGACCGCCGCGCCCACCACGGGGAGCAGCCACAACACGGTCAACCAGGGCACGTCGCTCACCAGATCCTCACGGCCAGCAGGGCTGCGGCCACCAGAGCCGCGCCGGTGAACATGGACAGGGCATACGATCGGACGAAACCGGTCTGGATCCGGCGGAACCGCGCGGACACCCCGCCGATCACGGCCGCGGTGCCGTTGACGAGACCGTCGATGCCCCGGTTGTCGAGGAACACCAGCGCCCGGGTCAGATGCCGGCCGGGGCGCATGAAGACGGCCTCGTTGACCGTATCGCCGTAGAGATCACGCCGTGCGGCGACGGTCAGCGCGGTCACCGCCTCGGGCGCGGTCTCGGGCACTTCGGCGCGCGCGTACTGCCGGTACGCGACTCCCACACCGGCCGCGACCACCGCCAGCGCCAGAGCGGTGATGACCGGGACCGGCAGTGCGGGCTCCCCGTGGTGTTCGCCGACGACGGGCGCGAGCCAGTGTTGCAGCGAGGAACCCCAGACGAAAACCGCTCCGGCACCGACCGATCCCAGCGCCAGCAGAATCATCGGGCCGGTCATCACCGCGGGTGATTCGTGCGGATGGGTGTCCGGTTTCCAGCGCCGGGCGCCGAAGAAGGTGAGCAGCATGACCCGGGTCATGTAGAAGGCGGTGAGCCCGGCGCCTAGCAGGGTCACGGTTCCCAGGATCGGTCCCGAGATACCGTCCGCCGCGAAGGCCGCCTCGATGATCCGGTCCTTGGAGAAGAATCCGGCGAACGGCGGTACACCGATGATGGCGAGGTAGCCGAGCCCGAAGGTCACATAGGTGATCGGCAGCAACGTGCGCAGGCCGCCGTAGCGGCGCATATCGGTTTCGTCGTCCATCGCGTGCATCACCGAACCGGCGCCCAGGAACAGGCCCGCCTTGAAGAAACCGTGGGTCAGCAGGTGCATGATCGCCACCGCGTAACCGGCCGGGCCGAGGCCGACGGCCAGCACCATATAACCGATCTGGCTCATGGTGGACGCCGCCAGCGCCTTCTTGATGTCGTCCTTGGCGCAGCCGATGATCGCGCCGAACAGCAGCGTGACCGCCCCGACCACCACGACGGCCGCCTGGGCGGTGGGTGCGAGATCGTAGAGGGGGTTGGAGCGGGCGATCAGGTACACACCGGCGGTGACCATGGTCGCTGCGTGGATGAGCGCGGAGACGGGCGTCGGGCCCTCCATGGCGTCGCCGAGCCAGGACTGCAGCGGCACCTGGGCGGATTTCCCGCAGGCCGCCAGCAGCAGGAACAGCCCGATGGCGGTGAGGGTTGCGTCGCTCGCACCCGGCGCGGCGTCGAATACGGCGCCGAAATCGAGGGATCCGAAGGTGGTGAACATGACCATCATGGCCAGCGCCAGCCCCATATCGCCGACCCGGTTGACCACGAACGCCTTCTTGGCCGCGGTGGCCGCCGACGGTTTGTGATACCAGAACCCGATCAGCAGATAGGACGCCAGGCCGACGCCCTCCCACCCCAGGTAGAGCACCAGGTAGTTGTTCGCCAGCACCAGCAGCAGCATGGCGGCGAGGAACAGGTTCAGATAGGCGAAGAAACGGCGCCGGCCCGGATCGGCACTCATATAGCCGACCGAATAGATATGGATCAGCGAGCCCACACCGGTGATGAGGAGCGCGAAACAGATCGAGAGCTGGTCCAGGCCGAGACCGAAGTCGAGCTGTAGCCCGGCCACCGGGACCCAGCTGAACAGATCGACGGCGACCGCGCGATCGGCGTCGGCGCGGCCCAGCATTGCGAAGAACGCGATCACGGCCACCACGAAGGACGCCAGCGCGGCGACGGTGGCGAGCAGATGACCCCAGGCATCGGCCCGGCGTCCGGTGAGCAGCAGTACGGCGGCGCCGGCCAACGGCAGGGCGGGCAGCAGCCACATCGATGCGGTATCCATCTCAGAACCGCAGCAGGTTGGCGTCGTCGACCGAGGTCGAGCGGCGGGCGCGGAAGATGGTGATGATGATGGCCAGGCCGACCACGACCTCGGCGGCGGCGACCACCATGGTGAAGAACGCGAAAACCTGGCCGTCCAGATTCGCGTGCATCCGGGCGGAGGTGACGAACGCCAGGTTCACCGCGTTGAGCATCAGCTCGATGCACATGAACACGATGATCGCGTTACGCCGCAACAGGACTCCGGCCGCGCCGATGGTGAACAGCAGGGCGGATAGGAACAGATAGTTCTCGGGGTTCACCGGGTACCTTCCTCATCGGCCGGGGGAGCGGTGGTGGGACCCGCGCCGGGTGTCGCGGTATCGCCGGCCGCCGGGGCGCCGACCGAGAGCACCGCGGCATCGGTGAGGGCCTGGGTGCGGCGGTGGCGCAGGATGGTCGAGACCGACAGCTCCTCGAAGGATCCGTCCGGGAGCCGGGCGGGGATGTCGACGGCGTTGTGACGGGCGTAGACGCCGGGTGTGGGCAGGGGTGTCGGCCGGTGCCCAGCGTCGCGGAACCGGCGCCGTGACAGCTCGCGCTGCCCGAGTTTCGGGCCGAAGTGTTCGCGGTGCGCGAGCAGCATGGCGCCGATGGTGGCCGCGATGAGCAGCGCGCCGGTGAGCTCGAACGCCCACACGTAGCGGACGAAGATCAGTTCGGCGAGTTCACCGATCACATCGCGGCCCGGGAAACCGGTGGCGGGGAACTCGATTCCGGATCGCCGCACCCCGTGCGCGATACCGGTGCACAGCAGCAGCCCGAAACCTGCCCCCACCACGGCCGCGGCGATCCGCTGGCCGCGCAGGCTCTCCCGTAGCGACTCCGCGGAATCGACGCCGACCAGCATGAGGACGAACAGGAACAGCATCATGACCGCGCCGGTATAGACCACGATCTGCACGACGCCCAGGAACAGCGCGTCCTGGGCGATGTAGAACACCGCGAGAGTGATCATCGTGGCCGCCAGGCAGATCGCCGAGTGGACGGCCTTGGCCGCGAACACCATACCGAGTGCGCCCAGTACGGCCAGCGGCGCGAGGATCCAGAACTGTACTGCCTCGCCGGTACCGGTCTCGGAGAGGGGCGCGGCGGCGAACAGGGCCGGTGCGGTGGCGAGTGTCATCGGGGACCTCCCTGGGCGCTGTCCGCGGTCGGCCGCTCGGAAGTGCCGTGGACCCGGCCGAGGTAGTAGTCGGCCTCGGTGGTGCCCGGGCTCATGGCGTGCGGCGGAGCCTGCATATCCGGGGCGAGCGGGGCGAGCAGCCGGTCTTTCTCGTAGATCAGGTCGGCACGGTTGTCGTCTGTCAGTTCGTAGTCGTTGGTCATGGTCAGTGCCCGGGTCGGGCAGGCCTCGATGCACAACCCGCAGCCGATACAGCGCAGATAGTTGATCTGGTACACCCGGCCGTACCGCTCACCCGGGGAGAAACGCTGGTCTTCGGTGTTGTCGGCGCCCTCGACGTAGATGGCGTCGGCCGGGCAGGCCCAGGCGCACAGTTCGCAGCCGATGCACTTCTCCAGCCCGTCGGGATGGCGGTTGAGCTGGTGGCGGCCGTGGTAGCGCGGCGCGGTCGGGACCTTCTCCTCGGGATAGAACTCGGTATTCGGCTTCTTGAACATGGTGAGGAAGGTGACCGCGAACCCGGCCAGCGGTTCGAAGAGCCCGGGGGAGGAGGTGATGGTCGAGGTCTTCTCCGGTAGCGGCGGGGTGGGGAAGCCCAGGAAGACCTCGGTACCACCGGACGAACGCGGTGCGGCGCCGGGAGCGGGCAGATCGTCGTCCGGGCCGAACTCCGGGGCCCGGGCGGGAGCGTTACCGGCCCGGAGGAACAGGCCGATCAGCAGGCCGGTGATCAGCAGGCCGCCGATCACCAGGATCGGGGTGGCCACGGGATAGCCCTCGAGGTCGAGAACCCGGGCGGTGGCCACCACCATCACCCACGCCAGCGAGGTCGGGATGAGCAGCTTCCAGCCCAGATTCATGAACTGGTCGTAGCGCAGCCGGGGCAGCGTACCGCGCAACCAGATGAAGACGAACAGGAACATCCACACCTTGGCGGTGAACCAGAGCAGTGGCCACCAGCCCGAATTGGCGCCCTCCCACAGGTTGATCGGGAACGGCGCCCGCCAGCCGCCGAGGAACATGGTGGTCGCCAGCGCCGACACCGTGGCCATGTTCACGTATTCGGCGAGCATGAACATCGCGAACTTCAGTGACGAGTACTCGGTGTGGAAGCCACCGACGAGTTCCCCCTCGGCCTCCGGCAGATCGAACGGTGCCCGGTTCGTCTCGCCGACCATGGAGATGCAGTAGATGAGGAACGAGGGCAGCAGCAGGAAGACGTACCAGGTGGGTTGCTGCGCGGCGATGATCCCGGAGGTGGCCATGGTGCCGCCGAGCAGGAAGACCGCCGCGAAGCACAGGGCCATCGCGATCTCGTAGGAGATCACCTGGGCGGTGGAGCGCAATCCGCCCAGCAACGGGTAGGTGGAGCCCGACGCCCAGCCGGCGAGCACGATCCCGTATACGCCGATCGAGGTGACCGCCAGGATGTACAGCACGCCCACCGGCAGATCCGTGAGCTGCAGCGCGGTGTTCACCCCGAATATCGAGACCTCCGGCCCGAAGGGGATGACCGCGAAGGCCAGTACCGCGGAGACCACCGAGATGATGGGGGCGAGGATGAAGATCGGCTTGTCGACGATGGCGGGGACGATATCTTCCTTGAACGCCATCTTCACGCCGTCGGCCGCGCTCTGCAGCAGCCCCTTGGGGCCGACCCGGTCGGGGCCGACCCGCATCTGCATCCAGGCCACGACCTTGCGTTCGATCAGTACACCGAACAACACGGTCAGCAGCAGGAATACGAAGATGGCAACGGCCTTGGCGGCGACCAGCCACAGCGGGTCGTGACCGAAGAGGGACAGGTCATACATGGTCGGATGCCTCCGTCGGATGGTCGGCGCGCCGCACCGTGACGACGCTGCCCGGCCCGGCACCGAGATCGGTGTAGAGCGAGCAGCCGGGTGAGTTCATCGGCAGCCAGACCACCCGGTCCGGCATCTCGGTCATCGCCGCCGGGAGGGTGACCGTGCCGTGCCCGGTGCCGACGGTCACCGGATCGCCGTCCGCGGCTCCCACTTCGGCGGCGGTGGCAGCCGACAGCCGCACCACGGCCGGCCGGGCGATACCGGCCAGATTCGGCTCACCGTCCTGCATCCGGCCGCGATCCAGCAGCATCCGCCAGCCGGCCAGCACCGCCGTCCCCGGGCCGGCCGTGGCCGCCGGTGCGGCCGGGTACCGCGGCGCCGCGGCGGTCGTTCCGGTCCACGGGCCGAGCCGGTCGAGTTCGGCCCGGGCGGCGGCGGTATCGGGTACACCGAGTGCGACGCCCATCTCCGCGGCGAGGCTGTGCAGCACCCGCTGATCGGACAGCGGTGCGGCGGTGCGGCGCACGGTATCGTCGCCCAGCGCCGCCACGAACGGACGGGGGCGTCCCTCCCAGGTCCGGAAGGTGCCGGATTTCTCCGTCGCCGTCGCTACCGGGAACACCACATCGGCCAGCGCGGTGACCTCGCTGTGCCGCTGTTCCAGCGATACCACGAAATCGGCGGCGGTCAGCGCGGCACGGGCCGCGGCGGGGTCGGGCAGATCGGCGAGTTCCACTCCGCCGACGAGGAAGACGCCACCGGTCGTGGTGCCCGCCAGCATCGCACCGGTATCGCGGCCGGGGGCGCCGGGTAGATCGGGAATGTCCCACACCTCGCAGACCTGCCGGCGGGCCTCGGGGTCGGTGAGCGGACGCCCGCCGGGCAGCAGGGTGGGCAGCGCGCCCGCTTCCACCGCGCCGCGCTCACCGGCGCGGCGCGGCACCCAGGCCAGTGCCGCGCCGGTCTGGGCGGCGAGGCGGACCGCCGCCGACAGCGCGCCGGGTGACGCGGCCAGACGTTCCCCGGCCAGGATGACCGCCCCGGGTTCGCGCAGCAGCCGTGCCAGTGCGCCGGGCCCGGGGGTCATACCGGGGGATTCGAGTGCGGTGAGGATCCGGGCCTCGTCGCCGGGCACCGCCGGGACGAGCGTGCCCGTCATCCGTTCCAGTCCCCGGGAAGCGAACGCGGCCAGGGAGAAAACCTGCGGACCGCCGGTGCGGACCGCTTTGCGCAACCGCAGATAGACGATCGGGGATTCTTCCTCCGGTTCGAATCCGGCGAGCAGCACCACCGGGGCGGCGGCGAGGCTGTCGTAGCTCACCGCGTCGGTATGGCCCGCGATCCAGGCGCCCAGGAATTCGGCCTCTTCCGCGGAATGGGCGCGGGCGCGGAAATCGATATCGTTGGTGCCCAGTACCGCCCGGGCGAATTTGGCGTAGGTGTAGGCCTCCTCCTCGGTGACCCGGCCTCCGGGCAGTACCGCGGCCTGGCCGTTCCCGGTGCGCAGGCCGCGGGCCGCCGCGGCCAGTGCCTCCGACCACGAACAGGGTGCGAGCTCGCCGTCCGTCCCGCGCAGCAGGGGGGTGGTGACGCGGTCGGGTTCGGTCGCGTACGCGAAGGCCCACCGGCCCTTGTCACAGTTCCATTCCTCGTTGACCTGCGGATCGTCACCGGCGAGCCGCCGCAGCACCTTGCCGCGGCGGTGATCGGTGCGCTGCGCGCAGCCCGAGGAGCAGTGTTCGCAGACATTCGGGCTGGAGACCAGATCGAAGGGACGGGCCCGGAACCGGTAGCTGGTTCCGGTGAGCGCGCCTACCGGGCAGATCTGGACGGTGTTACCCGAGAAGTAGGAATCGAGCGGTTCGTGCTCGGCGGTACCGACCTGCTGCAGCGCGCCGCGATCGAGCAGTTCGATGAACGGATCGCCGGCCACCTGCTGGGAGAAACGGGTGCACCGGGCGCACAGCACACAGCGTTCGCGATCCAGCAGGACCGCGCTGGACAGCGGTATCGGCTTCTCGAAAGTCCGCTTCACACCCTCGAACCGGGTTTCCGTGCGACCCGTGGACATCGCCTGGTTCTGCAGCGGGCATTCGCCGCCCTTATCGCAGACGGGGCAATCCAGCGGGTGATTGATCAGCAGCAGTTCCATCACGCCCCGCTGCGCCTTCGCCGCCTGCTCCGAACTGAGCTGGGTGCGCGCCACCATGCCCTCGGTGACCGGCATGGTGCAGGAGGCCACCGGTTTGCGCTGACCCTCCACCTCCACCAGGCACTGCCGGCACGCGCCCACCGGCGCCAGCAGCGGATGATCACAGAATCGCGGGATCTGCACGCCGATCAATTCCGCGGCGCGGATGAGCAGGGTGCCGGGCGGCACGCTGACGGTCGTTCCGTCGATGGTGAGAGTGACCAGTTCGGCGGGCTGCAGATCGGCGGAATCGGAGCGAACGGTGGCTGTCATCGGTTTCCCTCTCCGGCCGCGGATCCGGCCCACGCGGTCGCGCGGGCCGGATCGAAGGGGCAGCCACCCTGTTCCAGATGGGTGATGTACTCGTCGCGGAAGTACTGCATCGAGGAGACGATGGGACTGGCCGCGCCGTCGCCGAGCGCGCAGAAGGATTTGCCGTTGATGTTGTCGGCGATATCCAGCAGTTTGTCGAGATCGGCGGGTGTGCCCATCCCGGCCTCGAGCCGGGTGAGCAGCTGCACCAGCCAGTAGGTGCCCTCGCGGCACGGGGTGCATTTGCCGCAGGATTCGTGCGCGTAGAACTCCGTCCAGCGCAGGACCGCCCGCACCACACAGGTGGTGTCGTCGAATATCTGCAGGGCCTTGGTGCCCAGCATGGAACCGCTGGCCATCACGTTCTCGTAGTCCAGGGGGACATCGAGATGTTCGGCGGTGAACAGGGGGGTCGAGGAACCACCCGGGGTCCAGAACTTCAGCGCGTGCCCGGCCCGGACGCCGCCGGCGTAACCGAGCAGCTCCCGCAGGGTGATGCCCAGCGGCGCTTCGTATTGGCCGGGCCGGGCGATATGCCCGGACAGCGAGTACAGGGTGAAGCCGGGAGATTTCTCGCTGCCCATGGACCGGAACCAGGCGGTGCCGTACCGCAGGATCGGCGGCACGCTGGCAATGGATTCCACATTGTTCACCACTGTCGGGCTGGCATACAGCCCGGCGACCGCGGGAAACGGCGGCCGCAGCCGGGGCTGTCCGCGGCGGCCCTCGAGGGAATCCAGCAGCGCCGTCTCCTCACCGCAGATATAGGCACCGGCTCC
>NZ_JBSFRU010000185.1:0-12276 GCF_053589395.1 Nocardia sp. NPDC003345 | reverse complement strand
CCGCAGCGCGAAATAGATTCCTTCCGGGCGGATCGGAAGTTCCCAGATCGTCGGTCCGGGCGGGACGGACGATCCCACGGCGCCGCCGAGGTATTCGATGATCGTCCGCGCCGGATCATAGGCCCAGTAGTAATCGATCCCGACGTAATCGAGGCGGGCGCCGATCCGGTCCACGAGGGCACCGTTGATCCGGTCGTCCGCGCCGGCGACATAACCGACATTGCTGGTCACCTGAGCGTTCGGCCGGACGTGATGAATATGGTCGAAGATGGTGTTGTGCGCCTGGGCGATCCGGTCCAGCATCTGGACGGGGTCGGCGTTACCGCGGCCGGCCTCGTGGGCGATATAGGCGACGGGCTCGTTCACGGTGACCCACAGCGGGTCCCGGTCCGCGTAACGGTCGACGACGGCACGCATATTCGCCAGCCAGTCCTCGACGATGGTCGGACTGCGCCAGCCGCCCCGGTCGGCGATCCACCCTGGATACACCCAGTGATCGAGGGTGATCATCGGTCGCATACCCGCCCGGGTGATGCTCGCGATCACCGAATCGTAGAAGCGGAATGCCTGCTCGTCCCACACCCCCGGTGCCGGCTGCAGACGTGCCCATTCGACCCCGATCCGGAACACCCGGACGCCGAGATCCGCGGCGAGCCGGATATCGGATTCGTAGCGGCTGTGGAAATCCACCGAGTTCCCGAGCCGGTCGTAGCCCGGGGTGGCCGCGATATACCGCGCCCAGTTGCTGTCGGGCGCATGACCTTCGGCCTGGAACCCCGACGATGCCACGCCCCAGAGGAACCCACCGTCCAACCGTGGTAGTCCGGCCGTGGATTGCGGGTCGGCCGCAGAATGCGAACAGAACAATACGGTCGAGACGAGAACCGTAAGCGTTGCTACACAGAACCGACGGAGCCGTGGGCGCATCGGATCAGGGTAGCCGGAAAGCACCGGCTCGGCGTGGAATTGCCGATCGGGAGAACCGCCTGTCTCAACGCGTCACCAGCGCGTCCACCGTGGCGGCCGCCGGTATCCCGGCTGCCACCACCGCCATGACGATATGCGAGCGGCGGTAGTGCGTGGTCAGCACGGCCACGAATTCGCGGAGAAACGACGCGGGCACGAAATAGCGTGCCGTCCGCGCGCCCACGACCCGCGCATCGACCCCGAGTCGCCTGGTCAGCGCCGCGGCACGCAGCACATGGAAGTTGCTCGTGACCACCGTGACACGCATCGCGGCGGGATCCAGCCCGGTCTCGGTGAGCAGACGCAGACTGTTGCGCAGGTTCTCCTCCGTGTTGCGCGACTCCCGTTCCCGCACGATCACCGGTTCGGCGAGGCCCGCCGTGATGAGATACGCCGCCATCGCGTCCGCTTCGCTGACGGCTTCGTCACCGCCCTTCCCACCGGAGGTCACGACCAACGGCGACCGCCCCCGGGCGGTTTCGGCGCGGTACACCCGCAGCGCCCGGTCGAGGCGGGCAGCCAGCAACGGCGTGACCTTGTTCCGGTGCAGACCGCACCCGAGGACGATGACAGCGTCCACACCTTCCTCGTCCGGAAGCCTGCCGTAGGCGAGGGCGTAACCGGCGAACGCGAGCAGATGGGCCACCAGGTATACGCCCACCAGGGCCACCGCGCCGGCGATCGCCATCACCCACTGCGGAACGGCGGGACCCCGCAACAACAGGAACGCCGCGGCCACCGACAGCGTCAGCAGCCCGGCACCCGCGAGCACCGGAGTCGACGTCATGGGTTGCACGCCCTCGCGCCGCATGACACCGATACCGTTGGTGAGCAATCCGATTCCGGCGACGACCATCACCATCAGGAACAACGCCCCCACCGGCACCGCCGCGGAAGTCCACGGGGACCGATCGGCGATACGCGAGGCCGCACTACCCAGACCGGCGACGACCAGGACGACCGCGGCCAGCATCGTGAATCCGTTGGACAACCGGCGCGGTTCCCGAACCAACCGGACCGCGCCGAACACCGCCACACACCAACCCGCCCCGAGCAGAAGCACCGGACCCACCTACCGCCTCCTGTAATCGGCCGCCACTCCCGGACTACCCCGAATCGTGCCGTTCCGTCGCTACGCGGACATATGAGTAGCCTTCGGGCGAGGTCCACCGCAAACCCGGATCGCACTCAGCATCAATGCGCATATCCATATATGTACAGAATATAGCCCGGTTCAGGCTTCGATTCCGAGAGTGCTTGCGCCGTCCGCAGCCTCACGCGGATACCGTCCGGGTCCGGCTGGTGGGGTTATAGATTCGTGAATGTGGTGGATTGGGTGCGGCTGCGATTGGATACCGAGAAGTTCGACGGCTCGAAGTTCGCTTCCCCACGGGACGAGGCCGGCCTCACCGGCATGGTCTTCACCACCATCGCCGAACTCGGTGACACCGCCGAACACCACCGCGCGCTTTACGAACTGAACAAGACCTGCTCGGCCGACATCCCCGGCCGGGGCGAGTTCTACAGCTACCCCGACTACATCACCCACCGCATCGCCGCCCCCGGCTACGACCCGAACGGCGTCATCCTTGCGATTCACGAAGGCAGGTGGGTGGGCATGGCGGCGACCTCGCTGCACCCGGCGGACGCGGTGGCATTCAGCGAGATGACCGGTGTGCTCAGAACGTTCCGGGGGCGCAAGCTGTCGCTGGCGCTGAAAGTACGGGCAATCCGATTCGTCCGCGACGCCGGCTATCGATGGCTGGTCGCATACCACCATCCCGCCAACACCGCGGCGATAGCGATGAACAGGCGTCTCGGCTTCGAGGACTACGCGCGGTAGAACCGAGCCGGGCGCCGGGCTCTACGCAGGGCGGCGCCATCCCCTTCGCGGCCGGCTGTTCGTCAACCCATTCCTCTCGAAAAGAATCCGGTACGCCACAGCGAATAATTGCGTTCTCGCCCCCGATCGCCTGCGAAATCTCCGCGGACAACCACCTACAAAAAGCCGACTTGCAAACGCAAACAGGCGAATGGAATGAACGCCCGAATCATCATTCCGTACTTCTATTGCCACACAACCGGTCCCGAAACCCGCCGGCCGAAAATATTCACCCCTCGATCTGGATCGCGTTCGACTTCGTTGCTAGTCTTTTGCTGCCGCCGAGCACGTTCTCACCCACTCGGGGGCACGAACCCTGTTGGTACCAGGTGCCTTCCGGTCATCGCGCTATTCGGCGAGTCGATCCTCGATTCTCGGCAACGTGGTCGAAGGGCGGCCTATCGATCTGGAGGACCGTGGAGCGTCGCAGGACGACGGCTTTTTCGGTTCAGGAGTTTCATATGAATCTGGATGACGCATTACGCGAGGGCATGGCCGTGGACGGCGCGATCGGAATCGCGCTCGTCGACGCGGGAAGCGGAATGCTGCTGGCGAAACAAGGCGGCAGCTCGGTATTCGACCTCGACGTGGCCGGCGCCGTGAACACAGAGGTGCTGCGCGCGAAGCTCCGAGCGATCGAGGCCCTGCAGTTGGACGATGCGGTCCAGGACATTCTCATATCCCTCGAATCCCAATATCACATCATCATGCCGCTCGCGCGAAATGCCGATGAGCAGCTCTTCCTCTACCTCGCACTCGACCGTGCCCGGGCCAATCTCGCCCTCGCGCGCCACCAGCTCCGCCGCGTCGAGCAAGCGGTCAGACTATGACCGGAGTTTCCGGGCGCCGGGAAGTGCTACTCGGCGACCCGGCGGTCGTAGGCCGCCTACTGCAGCAGGCATGCGATGAGATCGACGGCGTGGAGCACGCCATCATGACCAGCCGAGACGGCCTTCTCATAGCCGCGAACAGGGAATCCAGCGGTGACGACGCCGACAGTATGGCGGTTCGCGCGTCGGCGATGGCCGCCGCCGGTGCGGGGATAGGCGATCATTTCACGCAGCTGGTCTCCCACGGCCGGCTACAGGGTTCCATCTTCGAGGCCGAGAACGGCTGCGTCGGCGTCTTCCCGATCAGCACGACCCTGCTGCTCATCGTGACCGGCCGGGCTTCCGTCAGCATGGGCCGGTTCAGCATCGCGGCCAAGCGAACCGTGCAGCTGCTGCAATCCCCCGACTCATGATTTCCCGGCCGTGTTCGCACCGCCCGTCTACACGGGTCGCTCGCGAATGACGGCTCGGACATCCGGCGCCGCACCGGAACGCCCGAAAGGCGTTTCGGTGCAACGTCGCCGTGGCGTGGCCGGTCACCACCACGCCGCAGTCGGTGAGAAATTCACTATTGTTGTTACGGTATAGACAACCGTATTGTTACCTGTGCCACGTCACGGTCGGGGCAGATCTCAGGATCGAGGCAGGTAGGTCATGCGAAGAGTAGTGCAGTTCTCCACCGGTAATGTCGGGCGGCACGCGCTGCGGGCCATCATCGGTCGCCCCGACCTCGAACTGATCGGGGTACACGCCGCGAGCCCGGCCAAGGTCGGACGCGACGCCGCCGAACTCTGTGGGTGGGACCGGCCGACGGGCATCCTGGCCACCGACGATATCGACGCACTGCTCGCGCTGCGGCCCGATTGCGTCGTGTACACCGCGCTCGCCGAGACCAGACCGGTGGAGGCCATCGAGCAGATCTCGACGATCCTGGCCGCGGGTGTCGATGTCGTCGGGTCGTCGCTGGTGTGGATGGTCGCGCCCCGGCACGCCGAGGACTGGGTGCGCGAGCCGCTGGAGAAGGCGTGCGCGGCAGGCGGCGCTTCGCTGTATATCAACGGAATCGACCCGGGCTATTCCGGCGATACGCTGGTACATACCGCGCTGGGACTGGTCACGCGTGCGGAGACGATCATGGTGCAGGAGATCTTCGACTACGGCAACTACGACGACGCCGAATTCACCGGCGCCGCCATGGGTTTCGGGGTGGCCGAAAACGCCGAACTGCCGCCGCTGTTCCTGCCCGGGGTGGTGGAGTCGATGTGGGGCGGACAGGTACGCGGCCTGGCCGCGGCGCTCGGCGTCACCCTCGACGGGGTCCGGCAACGAACCGAGCGCTGGTTCACTCCGGAGCGCATCGACTGCACCATGATGACCGTGCTGCCGGGGCAGATGGCAGCGGTCCGGTTCGCCACCGAGGGGGTGCGCGACGGCAGGCCGGTCATCACCCTCGAGCACGTCAATCGACTCACCCCGGCAGCCGCGCCGGAGTGGGACTACCCGCCGGACGGACATATCGGTGTGCACCGCGTCGTGGTGGAGGGGGATCCACGGGTCGAGATCAACACCCATGTATCGCATCCGCGTTTCGACGCCACCGACGCGGGTTGTATCTCGACCGCGGCCCGGGTGGTGAACGCGATCGACTGGGTCTGTGATGCCCCGGCCGGAATCGTCTCGATCGAAGATATCCCTCAGCCCGCCGTCGTCAAAGGCCTACTGTGGTGACCCGGCCGCCGGACCGGTGCTCACCGCGGCCGTGGCGGCCGGCTGTTATCCGCCGGCCCGAGGCCGCCCCCGCTCGTATCACCGGCGCGGCGCACCGATCCGGCAACCGCGCGCGAGGCCGTCGGCGGCTATGATGGACTTGTGTCCAGACAGGTGACTATTACGGGTTTCGCGGTGCGAATCAGAAGTGCGGCGAGCCGGCAGTGACGATCCCGGCCGACGACCCGGGACATGAACAGGGCCGGGCCGATGCCTTCTCGCGGCCGGAAGACGAGGCCGCGTCGGCGGCAGTGGACCGCACTCGCGAACGGATGTTGGACGCCACGATCGGTGTGGTCGCCGACGGCGGCTTCGACACGGTGGTCATGCGGGAGGTGGCTAGTCGTACGGATGTACCCATAGGAGCGGTGTACGAGCGTTTTCCGTCGAAGGTTCACCTGCTGATTGCCGCACTCGAGGCCGAGTTGCTCCTGTTCGAATCCGAGGTCGGTGGCGCGTTGCGAGCCATCGACGACCCTTCCGAACGTTTGAAGTACCTGGTGGACCGACTCACCCTCGGAATGCAGCGATCCCATCGGGTGGCCGGGGCAATGACCCGCGCTTGCACCGTGGCGTGGGCAATGGCGATCCCCGAGACCGACCTGATCCGCGAACGAACCAGCGCCATGTTCGTCTCCGCATTCGCCGGCGGCACCGGCAAGCCGATGAATCCCGGTGCCGCCGAGGTGCTCACGGAGGTTTGGATCGGTGAGATCGTCGCGGTGGCACAGAAACGCTGTTCCATCGCGCAGCTGCGCGCGCGGCTCATGCTGGTGATCGATCTGCTCGACGGCAGCACCGGGGCCGCCCCCGGATGACAAAGCCCCGGTTCGATCCGGCGCAGTTCCGCCGATGCGATGTGCCGCCGGAGCGGCGCGACCGGAAAATCGTTACAGAATACCCTGTGGTAGCGTCAACAGTGTCACTTTCGGCAGAGTAGCGTGCCGCAGAGCCCGCAATCTCCGCGGCCCGTGCGATACGCCTTGCCGATGTCACGCCGGTAAGGAAGTAGGTTCGAGATGGCGAAGCAGGGCACCGCCACGAAGCGCCCGAGACGCGAACGCGGCTCCCTCAATCCCGACGATATCGTCGCGGGCGCCTTCGAACTCGCCGAAGAGATCTCGATCGACAATCTCAGCATGCCGCTGCTGGGAAAGCATCTCGGCGTCGGTGTGACCAGCATCTATTGGTACTTCCGCAAAAAAGAAGAGCTGCTCAACGCCATGACGGACCGGGCGCTGCGGCAGTATGCCTTCGAGACACCGTTCATCGAAGCCGGAGACTGGCGCGACACGCTGCGCAAACACGCGCAGACCATGCGGCAGGCCTTCCTCGGCAATCCCATCCTGTGCGATCTGATCCTGATCCGATCGGCACTGGGTGAGAAGGCGGCCCGGCTCGGCGGCAAGCAGACCGAACGGGTGATCGCCGGCCTCGTCGAGGCCGGCTTCTCATTGGAGAGCGCGGTGGAGACGTATTCGCGCGTCCAGTTGCACGTGCACGGTTTCGTTGTGCTGCAGCGACTCTCGGACAAGAACCGGGACCTCGGCCCCGAATCCACGGCGTACTACGAGAACGTGATCATCGATCCGGAGACCACTCCCCTGCTGGCCCGGGCCGCCGCCATGGGGTACCACTCCGGGGCGCCCGACGACCGGAACTTCGAGCACGGCCTGGATTCCATTCTGGATCAGGCCTACCGGCTACTCGAGGGCGGCGAGCAGGAGACGAAATCCACACCCGCCCGCCGCGCCACCCGCCCCGCGGCGAAGAAAGCCGCCAAGCCGCGTAATCGCGCGGCCACCAGGTAAAAGATCCGCTCCCGTACGGTGCCACCGTCTACAAGGGCATTCCGTGGCACCGTACGCCGAGCCGGCACGGGCGCTTCGAGGGCATCACCGCGACGGGACCGGTCACAGGCGATGCCGGTGGCTCAGCGGGGCTGGAAACGCTGCGCGCCGTCGATCCGCACGACCTCCCCGTTCATGTACGGGTTCTCCAGCAGGTGCTGGGCCAGGTTCGCGTATTCGTCCGGCGCACCCAGCCGCTTCGGGAACGGCACCGTCGAGGCGAACTTCGCCAGTCCTTCCTCTCCGATCAACTCCATGATCGGAGTGTGCATGGTGCCCGGGGCGATACTGTTGAGCCGGATCCCCAGCGCGCTGAGGTCGCGGGCACCGGTGAGCGTCAGAGCGATGACGCCACCCTTGGCCGTCGAGTAGGCCGACTGCCCGATCTGCCCCTCGTACCCGGCGATCGAACTCGTCATCACGATCGCGCCGCGTTCCCCGTTCGGCTTCGGCTCCAACTTCCCCATTCGTGCCGCGGCCAGCCGCAGTACGTTGTAGGTCCCAGTGAGATACAGGCCGATGGTGTCGGTGAAGCCCTTCAGTGTGTGCGGGCTGCCGTCGCGGTTCACCACCTTCTCCAGAACCCCGAATCCACCGTGGGCGATCACCGAGTACCGCAGTTCACCCAGTTCTGCCGCCGCGTCCAGCGCGGCGTTCACCGCGTCTTCGTCCAGTACGTCGGTGCGTACGTAGACGGCCTTGTTGCCCAGCTCGTCGGCCAGCTCCTGGGCCTTCTCGTCGGCGACATCGGCGATGACGACCGCCGCGCCGGCGCCGTGCAGGCGGCGTACGGTGGCGGCACCGAGCCCGCCGGCGCCGCCGGTCACCAGAACGACTTCTCCCTCGAACGACACCGGGGGTTCTCCTTACTTTCGTGATCAACAGGTCGGGATCCGATGGACGTGCGGTGCCGGTCAGGTGCCGGTCCATTCGGGAGTTCGTTTCTCCGCGAAAGCCTTCGCGCCCTCTTGCGCGTCCCTCGAGCCGAATACCGGGGCGAGCAGCTCCATCTGCTTCTGCCACATCTCCTCCGCGCTCCAGTACCGGGACTCGACGAGGATCTCTTTGGTCACCGCGACCGCCAGCGGTCCGTTGGCGGTGATCCGGTCGGCGAGCCGCAGGGCTTCGGTCAAGGCCGCACCGGGCTCGGCGAGCACGTTGACGAACCCGAAGGTCGCCCCCTGTTCGGCGGTGAAGTTCTCGCCGGTGAGGGCCAGCTCGAGCGCTTTCTGATAGGGAATGCGCTGCTGCAGGCGTAGGAGCGCGCCGCCCCCGGCCACCAGGCCCCGCTTCACCTCCGGGATGCCGAACTGCGCACTGCGCGAGGCGACCACCAGGTCGGTGGCGAGCGCCAGTTCCGTGCCTCCGGCCAGGGCGAACCCTTCCACCGCGGAGATGATCGGCTTGCGCGGCGGCCGCTCGGTGAAACCCATGCCCCGGCCCGGAATATACGGGTATTCATCGGCCGCGAAGGCCTTGAGGTCCATACCCGCGCAGAAATTACCACCGCTACCAGTGAGGACGGCGACCGACAGCTCGGGGCTGTCGTCGAGTTCGTCCATGGCTCCGGCCAGGCCCCGGCTCACCGCCAGGTTCACGGCATTGCGCGCGTCCGGTCGGTTGATCGTGATCACCAGCGTGCGCCCGCGGCGCTCCACCAGAACTTCGTCCGACACCGGTCACCTACCTACTTGTGTGAATGAACAGGATTGTGTTGCCGGATGCACGACGCGTCCGGCGTGGCGGTGCCGGGATCTCAGACCTCGAGCACCAGGGCACCGCCCATACCGCCGCCCGCGCACATCGCGGCGACACCGATTCCGCCGCCGCGGCGGCGCAACTCGTAGATCAGCGTGGTCACCATGCGGGCACCACTGGCCGAGATCGGGTGACCCAGACTGCATCCGCTACCGGAGAAGTTCACCCGCTCCTCGTCCATGCCGTACTCTCGGCAGGCCGCGATCGGTGTGGAGGCGAAGGCCTCGTTGATTTCCCACAGCGCCACATCACCCACGGCGAGGCCGGCCCGCTCCAGCACCTTGCCGATCACCTTCACCGCGCCCAGGCCGGTATCCCGGGGCGCCACCCCGACATTTGCCCAGGCGCGCACGCTCGCCATCACCTCCAGCCCTTCGGCCGCGGCGTAATCATCGCCGACCAGAGCCACTGCGGCGCCGGCGTCGTTGATCCCGCTGCTGTTGCCGGCGGTGATCGAGAACCCTTCGATCTCGGGATGCAGCACTGGCAGCGCAGCCAGGCGCTCCAGTGTGGTGTCGCGGCGCGGGTGTTCGTCCACCGCGAAGTCGATCACGGTGCCGTCGGCCTGCGTGACCTTCAGCGGGACGATCTCGTCCACGAACTTGCCGGCTTCGATGGCGTCACAGGCGCGCTGATGTGAGCGCAATGCCCACGCGTCCATCTCCGCCCGGCCGATACCGACCGCTTTCGCGGTGTTCCAGCCCACCGTGACCGACATATCCATGGTCGGGGCGTCGGGGGTCTCCGGATGCGACGGCGGGATCCACGGTTCGATGAACTCCATTTCCGGCCCCGAATCCGGTTTGCGCCACTTCATCAACGGCGCGGTGGACAGCGACTGCACACCGCCCGCGACGAGAACCTGCTCCATATCGGAACGGATATGCGCGGAAGCGTTGGCGATCGCGGTGAGACTGCCCGCGCAGTGCCGGTTCACCGCCTGCCCCGGGACGGATTCCATCCCGCAGGCCACGGCGGCGTGGCGGGCCAGGTCACCCCCGCCGTAGTTCAGTTCGGCGAACACCACATCATCGACCGCGCCGGGCTCCACACCTGCCCGGCGAACCACTTCCGGCAGCACTGTGGTCGCGAGAGTTTCGGTCGGCACGTTCGCCAGCGCGCCCTTGAACGATCGCCCGATCGCTGTCCGGACGGCGCCCACGATGACGGGTTTGGCCATATTCTCTCAACCTCTGTTCGAGCCACACGCGCAGGTGTGGCGATGTACATCCGGGAAACACGATCCCGGGTTTCCAACTGTAATACTTACCGTATAGTACTTCAAGACAGTTGCTCGTTCAGGAAGGGAGCGCCGATGACCGGCCTGCTCAACGGCATCCGGGTGGTCGAACTGGCCTCGTGGACCTATGTACCCAGCGCGGGCGCGGCGTTGGCCGATTGGGGTGCCGACGTGATCAAGATCGAGGACACCCGCGGGGGCGACCCGTGCCGGAACCTGGTCGTCGGCGGGCTGACCGTCGAGGGTTCACCGGTGCGGGCGAGCTTCATGATGGAGATCGGTAATCACGGCAAGCGCAGTATCGGCGTGGATATCAAATCCGACCTCGGCCGGGAGATCCTGGCGAAACTGCTCGCGGGGGCCGATGTCTTCCTCACCAACTGGCTCCCCGGACCGCTCGAGCGCGCGGGCCTCACCGCCGAGCGCCTGCGCGAGCTGAACCCCGCGCTGATCATCGCCCGGGGCAGCGGCCACGGCAGTCGCGGCCCGGAGAAGGATCGCGGCGGCTTCGACGGGGCCAGCTACCTGGCGCGGGCCGGTGTCGCGTACGCGCTGAGCCCGCCGGACACCGAATATCCGGTGGCCCAGGGGCCGGCTTTCGGCGACCTCCAAGGCGGTATCACCCTGGCCGGCGGTGTGACGGCGGCGTTGTTCCACCGCGAGCGGACCGGGCACGCACCGATCGTGGACAGTTCACTGCTCGCCCAGGGCATGTGGGCCGTGTCCCCGGATATCGCGGCCGCCGACTACTACGGTATCGACCGCATACCCGCCGGTCCGGCGGGTACGGCGCTGAATCCGGCCGTCAACCGCTACCGCACCCGCGACGATCGCTGGGTGCAGCTGATGTTCCTGCAGACCGACCGCTACTGGAAGGGCTTCTGTGACCGGATAGGGCGGCCGGATCTCGGTACCGACGAACGGTTCGTTCCGCTGGCGAACCTGGTACTGAACCAGGAAGCGGCCACCACCGAATTGCGCAAGATCTTCGCCGAACGCGACCTGGCCGAATGGCAGCGGGTCCTTGCCGGCGAACCGGGCGTCTGGTCGACGATCGCCAGTCCACAGGAGGTCCTCGACGACCCCCAGGTCGCGGCCAACGGCTACCTGATGTCCGTGCACGACGACGCGGGCCACCGGTACCGCACCGTCGCCGCTCCGGTGCAGTTCGACGAGACGCCCGCCGCGCCCACCCGGGCCCCCGCCTACGGCGAGCACACCGAGACCCTGCTGCTGGAACTCGGAATGGATTGGGACGAGATCATCGCCGCCAAGGACGCGGGAGCCATCCTGTGATCGGGCACCGCTGCGCGGAGGTGTTGCGGCGTGTACTCGTCGACGAGCTCACGCCGGTCTCTACGAACCGCGAGGAGCAATCGTGATCAAGAGCGGCAGCCGATTGGAAAGCCAGGTCTGCGATACCCAGGTGATCGTCATCCGCGCCACCGGCGCGCTGACCGGACTGCGCTGCGGTGGCGTGCCGATGGTCGCGCTCGGCGACGAGAAGGCGGCGGGCGCGGTACTCGATCCCGAATTGGCCGAGGGTACCGCGCTCGGCAAGAGATACGTCCACGACAGCGGCGCCGAAATCCTGGTGACCCGCGGCGGCACCGGCACGCTCACCGTGGAAGCGACGCCGCTCGCGATCAAGGACGCGAAACCGCTTCCCGCGAGCGATTGACCGATCGCGGCCGCGGGCTTGCCGAGTCGCGCCCGCCCGCGGTCGCCGACCGGCCCGGGCCCTGTCAGGCGATCACGTCTTCCAGGTGTCGAGGAGTTCGCGGGTCGTGGTGACCGTGGCCAGCAGTGACAGGGTGTTGTCGATCATCGCCGCGCCGTATTCCGCCGGTACTCCGGCCACGGCGTCCCGGGGCAGGACTACGTCGTAGGCCGAGTTCACCGCGTCCATGACGAAGTTCGGGATGGCCACGTTGAGGGATACGCCCACGGCGACGATCGTCGACACACCGAGGTTGCGCAGCA
>NZ_JBSFRU010000184.1:0-12388 GCF_053589395.1 Nocardia sp. NPDC003345 | reverse complement strand
CGCGGCTGCGCCGCCTCGCTTCGAGCGCTGACAGCAGACGCGGGCCGAACCCTTTCAGGGTCTCGTAAGACTCGACGCTGTGGGCGGGGTTCGATCGGGTCGCGGTGATCGATTCGTCGGAGCGGAGAGTTTCGAGCGGGGTGCCGGGGGCGGGGTGTTCTACGACGGGTGGCGGATCGACGCGAGCGAACGGGGTCCGGCGCTTCTCCCGGGGTCGGTGTGGCGGGATCGGATGAATTGAAATCTCGGTGGGGCAATATATTTCGGGTCCGGTAAACGGTGAATTGTCACGGAAACAAAATGCGTACCGGGGGGAAATCCCCGGGTCCGCCGTGTACGGGATGCTACGTGCAGATGAATTAACCGTACGCTGGTGTGATATTGAACAGACTGCGCTTCTGAAGGGGCCGTCGGCCGATTTAGCGTAGCGCTATGCACATCCTGTTCGTCTGCAATGGCAATGTGTGCCGGTCGGTCATCGCCGAACGGCTCACCCGCTCCATCGCGGTCGAATACCGGCTCGGCGGGATCACCGCCGAGAGTGCCGGGACCCGCGCGCTGGTCGGGTTCCCGGTGGAGCCGCGGGCCGCCGAGGCGATCACGGGGCTCGGCGGGGATCCGGCGAACTTCCGGGCCCGCAAACTCGAACCAGAGCATATCGACCGCGCGGATCTGGTCCTTACCATGACCGAGAACATCCGGGACGAGGTGCGCGAACTCGCCATCGGCGCGGGATCGCGCACCTTCACGTTGCTCGAGGCCTATCGGATCGCGCGGGTCACCGGGTCGCGCACGATCGAGGACCTGCATCGCAGCCGGCACAATCTGTCCCGGGTGGGGCGGGAGAACATCGCCGACCCGGTGGGACTGTCGGCCAAGGCGTACTGCGAGGTGGGCGACAAGATCGCGGATGCGCTGGTGCCCCTGCTGGTGGCGCTGGCGCCGGCCGCCACGCCCGGCGATCACTCCCGGGGCCGGCCGCCGCTGGTAGTCGGGCCGACGGTCACGCATACCCGGCTCTCACCGCTGGTGGCGGCCCAGCACACGGGTTGGTACGCCTGAGACGGCCTGCCGGGGCGCGGGTCCCGGAAACGGCGATCCGGCGCCGAAACGCACCCGCCTACCGATAATCCGTCCTGTGGGCACTACACTCGCCATCCGGAACACGATCCGAGAATTCGCTCCCGTTGAAGGTTCGACACACGACAGGAATCAGGCATGCCGAAACGCATTTCGGATGTTTCGCTTCATGTTTATGTGACACCGGAATCCCTGGATCGCCTCGTGGACACGGTCCGGGCGGAGTTGGACGACCATCTGGACGACGGCGATGTCTGCGCATGGCGGTTCACCCTGCCGGTGGCCGAAGACGATTCCCGGCACCGGGATTTCGACAGCCGCTGGCGGGCCGGGAACCCGGGTCTGGAGCCGGGGGATCACGCGACCTTCGAGATCGCGCTGAGCCTGGCCGGCGACCCCACCGAACTCACCGACGGCTATATCGGCGCGCTGGAGCACCGGCTGCTCCGGAGCCTGGACACCCTCGGCCCCGGAGCCCCGTTCACCTTCAGCGCCGAACAGCGCACCGATATCGGTATCGAGCCGCTCTTGGCGGATCGGCTGTAGTACCGCCGCCTCAGCGGCGCGACGGGAAGTGCCGGATCACGCCCTCTTGTACGGTCGTCGCCAGCAGATCGCCCTCGCGTGAGTAGAAACGCCCGGTAGCCAGACCACGCGAGCCCGCGGCCACCGGGGATTCGGTGGCGTAGAGCGCCCATTCGTCGAACCGGAACGGCCGGTGGAACCAGATGGAATGGTTCACGGTGGCCGCGACGATCCGGTCCAGGCCCCACGACAGTCCGTGGGTGGTGATGATCGAATCCAGCACGGTCGTATCCGAGGAGTAGCTCAGCGCGGCCACATGGATCAGCGGATCGTCGGGCAGGGCGCCGTCGGCACGCATCCACACCCGGTTGTGGTTGAGCTTCTCGCCGGTGCCCTTGAGGATCCAGGCGGGATCGTTCGTATAGCGCATATCGATCGGATGCGGGGCGTTGACGAACATCTCCAGTTTGTCCTCGTAGCCCGCGAAGGTCTCCTGGATCCGGGGCAGCGTCTCCGGGTCCGGCACCTCCGGCCGTTCGTGCGCGTGTTCGAGCCCTTTACCCCATTCCTGGAACGAGGCCAGCATGACGAACAGCTCCTGGCCGTCCTGGGTGGCGGTCACGGTCCGGTTGGCGAAGGCGCGACCGTCCCGGTGCCGTTCGACATGGAATTCGATCGGCTTCTTGACATCGCCACCGCGCACGAAATGGGCGTTGAGCGCGTGGATCGGGCGCTCGCCCGCCGTCCGGCCGGCCGCGACGACCGCCTGGGATACCAGCTGGCCGCCGAAGGTCCGGCTGGCGACCTTCTCGGGATGCCTGCCGAGGAACACGTCCTCGGCGATCTCCTCGAGGTCCAGCAGCTCGAGCAGGGTGTCGAGATCGGTGTGCCGGCCGGTCCGGTCGTCCACCGGCGTGCTCACCGGACGGCTCCGCGACGCTGCGTCATTCAGTGGTCCTCCTCGCCGATACGGTGCACGTGGATCAGGTTGGTGGAACCGACGGTACCCGGCGGGGAGCCCGCCACGATGACCACCAGATCGCCCTTGCGGTACCGGGTCATGCTCAGCAGGGCCTGATCGACCTGTTTGATCATGGCGTCGGTGCTGTCCACGGTGGGCACGATGAAGGTTTCGGTACCCCAGGTCAGCGCCAGCTGGCTGCGCACCTCCGGCAGCGGGGTGAACGCCAGCAGCGGCAGCGGCGTATGCAGCCGGGCCAGGCGGCGCACCGTATCGCCGGACTGGGTGAAGGCGACCAGGGCCTTGGCGTTGAGGCGTTCGCCGATATCGCGGGCGGCGTAGGAGATGACACCGCGTTTGGTGCGCGGCGTATGGGTCAGCGGCGGCACGCTGGTGGATTCGGTCTCCACCGCGTGCACGATGCGGGCCATGGTGCGCACGGTCTCGATCGGGTACTTACCGACCGAGGTCTCACCGGAGAGCATGACCGCGTCCGCGCCGTCGAGCACCGCGTTGGCCACATCGGAGGCCTCCGCGCGGGTGGGCCGCGAGTTCTCGATCATGGATTCCAGCATCTGGGTCGCCACGATCACCGGCTTGGCGTTCTCCCGGGCCATCTGGATGGCCCGTTTCTGCACGATCGGGACCTGCTCGAGCGGCAGTTCCACGCCCAGATCGCCGCGGGCCACCATCACCGCGTCGAACGCCAGCACAACGGCCTCGAGATTGTCGATGGCCTCCGGCTTCTCCAGTTTGCCGATCACCGGCACCCGCCGGCCGACCCGGTCCATCACATCGTGCACGAGCTCGATATCCGACGGCGAGCGCACGAACGACAGGGCGATGAAATCCACGCCCAGGTTGAGGGCGAATTCGAGATCCTCGATGTCCTTTTCCGAAAGGGCGGGCACCGAGACGTCCATCCCCGGCAGCGAGACACCCTTGTTGTTGCTGACCGGTCCGCCCTCGGTCACCTCGCACACCACGTCGTTGCCCTCGACGCGCACCACCTCCAGCCCGACCTTCCCGTCGTCGACGAGGAGCCGGTCGCCGGATTTGGCGTCCTGGGCGAGTTGTTTGTAGGTGGTGGAGACGCGATCGTGGGTGCCCTCGATCTCGTCGACGGTGATCCGGACGACCTCACCGGTCGCCCAGTAGGTCCGCTCCTCGGCGAAACGGCCCAGGCGGATCTTGGGGCCTTGCAGATCGGCGAGTATGCCGACGGCGCGGCCGAGATCGTCGCAGGCCTGCCGCACCTTCTTGTAGTTTTCGGCGTGGTCGGAGTGCTCGCCGTGGCTGAAATTCAGCCGGGCGACGTCCATACCACTCTCGACGAGCTCTCGAATACGTTCCTCGGTGGCAGTGGCCGGGCCGAGGGTGCACACAATCTTCGTCCGTCGCATCACGTGTCGAGCCTAATCCTGCCGGGATGTCCCGTGCCGCCCGCCCCGCGGGGTGGGCGATACCGGTGACACGAGGGTGAACCGTTACGCGGCACTGCGTGAATCAGGGTGAACCGCCGGGTTGATCGCCGTGTTACTTCTCGATGAATTCCACTGTGCGCGGTATGTCCGTTCCACATCGGCGATACGATCCGGCCACCCGGAATCTCGCGCGGATCACGTCCCCATAACGCACACCGACCCCCGGCGTACCGGGGGTCGGTCACTCGCGAAGCGTCAGTTCTCGCGCAGCGGACGGCCGTGCGGGTCCTGGACGCTGCCGGTGAGCATCATGATCCCGTCGATGAGCGGCCAGATCCCGCCGATGCCGCAGGTGAGCCAGGTTGCCGCGATCTGGGCGATCGCGATACCGGTGTCACCGATATAGAAGCGCCCGGCACCGAAGGAACCCAGGAAGATCTGCAGCAGGCCCGCGGTCAGCTTCTGCTTGTCCGAATAGGGCACACCGTTCATATCCCGGCCGTACGGCGCTTCGGGATCCATCGGGTTGTACATCCCCGGGCCCCCCATCGGCGCTCCGTACGGCTGTCCGTACCCGGGCGCGGCACCGTACTGGGGCTGCGACGGATAGGGCTGCCCGCCCGACGGATACGGCTGGCCCCCGGACGGATACGGCTGCCCGCCGGACGGATACGGCTGCTGCGGCTGCGACGGGTACCCCGGCGCCCCACCCGATTTGCTCAGGTCCGGTCCGGTCCCCGGCGGGCCGTACTGCGGTCCACCCTGCTGGTACGGATCGGTCATTGTTCCTCCTTGTATGGTGCCCCCGGCAGTGGAGGACATCCGATTTCGTGGCCTCCCCTGCGAGAGATGCTGCCAGACGACTGCGGTGGCCGCCGGGCGGCATCCTATTTCGCTCGCGGAGCGGCGGATTCGGCGTTGTCGCCCGCCGCCGCGGCCTTCTTCTCATCGGATGTGTCATCGGGCGCACCCGCGGATTCCGGCCCCGCGGTGGCCGCGGCCGGCCCGGACTCCGGCTCCGCCGCCGCTGCGGCACCCGGCTTTTCGCCGGTCTCCGCGTCCGGATCCGTCACTGCCCCGTCCTCCTCGCTACCGATGACCTCGGTGGTATCCGTGTCCTCGGATTCGGCCGGGGTATCGCCCCCCTGGGCGGGAGCGTTATCACCCTCGCCGTTCCCGGGCTTCTCGTCACCGTCGCTGTCACCGTCGCCCACGGTGGTTTTCGTCGTCTCGGCGGCGGGGGCCGCACCCGCGGCCCGCAACGCCCCGAGCTGCCACGGCCACGGACGCGGCCCGGCGTCCGGGCTCAGCTGCGCCGGGGTCTCGCGGCCCCTGGTCGCGAGCAGGAAGTAGGCGATCGCCGCCAGGAAGACCAGCGCGGAAGTGAACGAGTTGATCCGGATACCCGCGATCTGGGTGGCCTCGTCGTCGCGCATCAGCTCGACGAAGAACCGGCCGAAGCAGTAGCCGGCCACGTACAGCGCGAAGAGCCGGCCGTGACCGATCCGGAACCGGCGGTCCACGTAGACCAGCGCCAGCACCACCGCGACATTCCAGAGCAGTTCGTACAGAAAGGTGGGATGCACGACCGAATGCACCTCACCGGAGGAGACGCCGTTCATCATGTCCAGCCGGCCGGCGTCGTCGAAGCGCAGGTAGATCTCCAGGCCCCACGGCAGATCCGTTTCCCGGCCGTAGAGTTCCTGGTTGAAATAGTTGCCGAGACGCCCGATGGCCTGGGCCAGCAGGATCGGCGGTGCGATGGCGTCGCCCAGGGCGGGTAGCGGGACCTTGTAGATCCGGCACGCGATCCAGGCGCCGATGGCGCCGAAGAAGACCGCGCCCCAGATCCCCAGTCCACCCTGGTAGATCTTCAGCGCGTCCATCGCGTTGCCGTCGGCCCCGAAGTATTTCTGCCAATCGGTGGCCACATGGTAGATACGGCCGCCGATGAGCCCGAAGGGCACCGCGAACACCGCGACGTCGAGGACGGTACCCGCCTCACCACCGCGCGCCCGCCAGCGCTTCTCGCCCCACCAGATGGCGACGACGATGCCGAGGATGATGCAGACCGCGTACGCGCGCAGCGGGAACGGGCCGATATCCCAGACACCCTGCGGTGGACTGGGCAGATAGGCCAGCAGATCGGCGGCGTGCGGTACGGCGCCCCCGGAATTTCCGGCGGCGGGGACAGTATCCGGTGCGGCTTGAACGGTCACGGGGCAACCGTAGCGGAGACCGTGACGATCGGACGCCCGGCCTCCGGACCGTGTGTCCGGGAGCCACGGCCGGATGCCGCGGCGGCCCGTGCGTCCCTGCCGCGCGCGGCCCCTGTTACTAGGAGACGGCGGCCGCGGCGCGGACCCCGTCCGACAGTTCCCGGGTCAGCGCACGCACCGCGTCGAGGCCTTCACCCGCGGCGGAGACCAGCGCCGAACCGACGATCACGCCGTCGGCGTAGGCGGCGATCTCCGCTGCCTGCGCGCCCGAACGCACCCCGAGCCCCACGCCGATGGGGATATCACTGTGCGTCCGGATCCGGGCGCACAACGCGGGAGCGGCGGTCGAGACCGCGTCCCGGGCGCCGGTCACGCCCATGGTGGAGGCGGCGTAGACGAATCCGGAACTGGCATCGAGGGTGGTGGCGAGCCGTTCCTCGGTGGAGGACGGGGCGACCAGGAAGATGCGGTCGAGATGATGAGCCTCGGATGCGGCGATCCAGTCCCCGGCCTCGTCCGGGATCAGGTTCGGGGTGATGATGCCGGCACCACCGGCGGCCGCCAGATCCCGGGCGAAACGGTCGATCCCGTACTGCAGCACCGGATTCCAGTAGCTCATCACCACGGCCTGCGCGCCCGCGGTGGTCACGGCCTCGACCACGGAGAAGACGTCACGGACCCGGACGCCGCCGCGCAGCGCCTGTTCCGCGGCGGCCTGGATGGTGGGCCCGTCCATGACCGGGTCGGAGTAGGCGACCCCGACTTCGACGATATCGCAGCCGGATTCGACCATCGCCCGCACGGCGTCCCGCGACCCCGCGAGGTCCGGGTATCCGGCGGGCAGATAGCCGATCAGCGCCGCTCGGTTGTCGGCCCGGCACGCCGCGAAAGTGGCGCCGAGACGCGAATCGGAACTCACTGACCGTTCTCCTTGCCGCTGTCGGAGTCGTCGAGGAGCCCGAACCAGCGGGCGGCGGTGTCCATATCCTTGTCACCGCGACCGGACAGGTTCACCAGGATGATCGCGCCCTCGCCGAGCTCGCGGCCCAGTTCCAGCGCTCCGGCGACCGCGTGCGCGGATTCGATGGCGGGGATGATGCCCTCGGTGCGGCTGAGCAGCAGCAGGGCGTCCATCGCGGCACTGTCGGTGATCGGGAGGTATTCGGCACGGCCGATATCGCGCAGCAGCGCGTGCTCGGGACCCACACCGGGGTAGTCCAGGCCCGCCGAGATCGAATGCGATTCGATGGTCTGACCGTCCTCGTCCTGGAGCAGGTACGAGTAGGCACCCTGGAAGGCACCCGGAGTGCCACCGGTGAAGGTGGCGGCGTGCCGTCCGGTTTCCACCCCGTCGCCGGCGGCCTCGTAGCCGACCAGCCGGACCCCGGGATCGTCGATGAAGGGGTGGAAGATACCGATGGCGTTGGACCCGCCGCCCACGCAGGCGGCGACGGCGTCGGGCAGCCGGCCGGTGAGTTCCCACACCTGGGCGCGGGCCTCCATGCCGATGATGCGCTGGAAATCGCGGACCATCATCGGGAACGGGTGCGGACCGGCGGCGGTGCCGAAGCAGTAGTAGGTGTCCTCGGCATTGGTGACCCAGTCGCGCAGGGCCTCGTTGATGGCGTCCTTGAGGGTCTGCGAGCCGGTGGTCACCGAGACGACCTCGGCGCCGAGCAGGCGCATTCGCGCCACGTTCAGCGCCTGGCGGGCGGTATCGACCGCGCCCATGTAGACGATGCAGTCCAGCCCGAGCAGCGCACAGGCGGTGGCGGTGGCCACGCCGTGCTGGCCGGCGCCGGTTTCGGCGATTACCCGGGTCTTACCCATGCGTTTGGCCAGCAGCGCCTGACCCAGCACGTTGTTGATCTTGTGTGATCCGGTGTGGTTCAGATCCTCGCGTTTGAGCAGGATCCGCGCGCCACCGGCGTGTTCGGCCAGCCGGACGCATTCGAACACCGGGGAGGGCCGGCCGGTGTAGTCGCGCTGCAACCGGTCGAGTTCGGTGAGGAAGTCCGGGTCCAGGCGGACCTTGTCGTATTCGGCGGTGACCTCCTCGATCACCGCCATCAGTGCCTCGGGGACATGGCGCCCGCCGTAGACCCCGAAATGACCGCCTTCGTCGGGCTCGTGCGCGCTGCGCTGCGCCACTCCGCGGCTGGCGGTGGGCAACGGGCCGCTGGTGGAGGACACGCCGGACCCGGCCATCACCGGCCCCGCCGCGCCGGTTTCGGGCAGGACGGATGGGTGCCCGCGGTGACCAGCTCCGAGACGGCGGCCCGGGGGTCGCCGCTGGTGACCAGGCCTTCGCCGACCAGGACCGCGTCCGCGCCCGCACCCGCGTAGGCGAGCAGGTCGGCGGTGCCGCGCACCCCGGATTCGGCGATCCGGACCACCTCGGTGGGCAGGCCGGGCGCGATCCGCGAGAAGCAGTCGCGATCGACCTCGAGGGTTTTGAGGTTGCGGGCGTTGACGCCGATCACCGAGGCCCCGGCGGTCAGCGCGCGGTCGGCCTCCTCCTCGGTGTGCACCTCGACCAGCGCGGTCATCCCGAGCGATTCGGTGCGGTCGATCAGCGAGGACAGGGTGTCCTGTTCGAGCGCGGCGACGATCAGCAGGATCACATCCGCGCCGTGCGCCCGCGCCTCGTGGATCTGGTAGGGCCCGACGACGAAGTCCTTGCGCAGCACCGGGATGGTGACCGTCGCGCGGACGGCGTCCAGATCGTCGAGCGATCCGTGGAAACGCCGCTGCTCGGTGAGGACACTGATGATGCGGGCGCCGCCGTCCTCGTAGGCCTTGGCGAGGCTGGCCGGGTCGGTGATCTCGGCGAGAGCGCCCTTCGAGGGACTGGCCCGCTTCACCTCGGCGATGACGCCGATACCGTCTTCGAGTAGTGCGGCCTTCGCGTCCAGCGGTGACGGGGCGGCGGCGGCCGCCGCCTTCACCGCGGGAAAGTCCAGCACCGCTTCCCGAGCGGCTACATCCGAGCGGACCCCGTCGAGAATCGAGTCGAGTACCGTCATCTGGCTCGAATCCTTTCTGGGGAGACGCGTGTTACTGCCTGCAGGATTCCCCCAGGCGGTGTCTCACCGATGCTGAACAAGAGTAAATGGGAGCATGCGGCGCGGTGACGCCGGGGGCGGCTCATCGCGCCCGGACCGACCTGCTAGGGCGCATCGCCGGCCTCCGGCGGAAGCGATTTCCCGGCGGCGCCCGGCGCGGCACGCTCGGCCGATCCCGGGCCCGCGGCGTCCTCCCCCTTCGCGCGGGAGCCCGGCGCCGCGTCCCCGGCAGCCGTCCGCCGCGTGTCCGGGACCTCGGCGCCGGCGTCGGTCGGATCGGCGCCGGCGTCCAGCGCGTCCCACAGCACACGTTCGGGCAGCGGTTCCCCGGCCGCACCCTGTTCGACGGCGCGGGTCGCCGCGAGCTTACGGGTCGCGGGGGCGTCGTACTTGCCGGAGAGCGGTTTGGTCCCGGTCGGCATCCGCGCCAGCAGCAGGCCCGCGCCGAACGCGGCCAGCGCCCCGCACAGGGTGAGCACGGCGGGCGCGCCCGCCGTCACGACCTCCTGGACCTGCGCCCGCCCGGGCAGTTCGGCCAGATCCGCGGCCCGCTTCTCGGTGGCCCCGGAGCCGGTGAGCAACGCCAGCGCGGGCACGGCCGTCACCGCGGCGATCAACGCCACCAGCACTCCGACCAGCCGGCGCATCCAGCCCCGGGTCGCCAGCACCGCGGCGATGGCGGCCAGCAGGACCAGGGCCAGCGGTGTGAGCGCGCCGAACCAGACCCCGCCGTTCAGTTCGTCGGTCCGGGGTTCGGTGAGACCGTCGGCGGAGGTGACGGTGACCCAGGTCAGTCGCGACGCCCCCCACAGCGCGGCCGCGCCGACGGCCAGCAGCGCGGACGCGGCCACCGGGTACCGGCGGCCGGCGGGGGGCGGGGGTGCGGCGGCGGATTCGTCGTCGCCCCAGTCGGCGGGACGGGGCCGCGGCGTGCCGGAGCCGGCCGCGGCGGCCTGCCCTCCGGTGCCGCCGGCCTGCCCTCCGGTGCCGCCGGCCTGCCCTCCGGTGCCGCCGGCCTGTCCTTCGGTGCCGCCGGTTTCGCCCGCGGTCATACGGGGCCTCCGGCCGCCGAGGCAGCCGATTCGCGGCGGGCGCGGCTGCCGGCCTCCTCCGGCGCCGCACCGTCGAAGGCGCGTACGGTTTCGGCGGCGGCCACCGCGCGCAGCACCGCCATCGCCTTGTTCCGCGATTCGGTGTCTTCGTATTCGGCCTCGGAATCGGCCACCACCCCGGCCCCTGCCTGCACATAGGCGATGCCGTCCTTCAGCAGCGCGGTGCGGATGGCGATGGCGGTATCGGCGTCACCGGCGAAATCGAGGTAGCCGACCACACCGCCGTACACGCCCCGGCGGGTCGGTTCGAGTTCCTCGATCAACTGCATGGCCCGGACCTTGGGCGCGCCCGACAGGGTGCCGGCGGGGAAGCAGGCCCGCACGGCATCGAGCGCGATCTTGCCCGGGGCGAGCCGGCCGGTGACCGTGGACACCAGATGCATGACATGGCTGTACCGCTCGACGTGGCGGTACTCGGTGACCCGCACGGTGCCCGGCATACAGACCCGGCCCAGATCGTTGCGGCCGAGATCCACCAGCATCAGATGCTCGGCGTTCTCCTTGTCGTCGGCCAGCAGGCCCTTCTCCAGCAGCAGATCGTCCTCTTCGGTGGCCCCGCGCCAGCGGGTGCCCGCGATCGGATGCGTGGTCGCCACGCCGTCCTGCACCGCCACCAGGGCCTCCGGGCTGGAGCCCACGATCGAGAACGCGGTCTCCCCGGCACCGTCGGGGATATGCAGCAGGAACATGTACGGGCTCGGGTTGGCCGCGCGCAACATCCGGTAGAGATCGATGGGCGCACCGCCGTAATCCATTTCGAAGCGCTGCGACAGCACCACCTGGAAGGCTTCTCCGGCCTCGATCTCCGAGACCAGCCGGCGCACCCCCGCCCCGTACTCGTCCGGGGTGCGGGCCCGGCGGAAATCGGGTTCGGGCTGGTCGAACACCGAGACCGTGGAGGCCGCGGGCGCGGCCAGCGCGGCGGTCATCCGGTCCAGCCGGGCCACCGCGTCGTCGTAGGCCTCGTCGACGTTGTCGGCGGTGCCGTTCCAGTTCACCGCGTTGGCGATGAGGGTGATCGCGCCCTCGTGATGGTCGAAGGCCGCCAGGTCGGTGGCCAGCAGCAGCACCATCTCCGGCAGTTGCAGATCGTCGATCGTCTGCTCGGGCAGCCGTTCCATCCGGCGGACTGCGTCGTAGCCGAGGTAGCCGACCATACCGCCGGTCAGCGGGGGCAGGCCGGGCAGCCGTTCGGTCCGCAGCAGTTCCAGGGTCTCGCGCAGCGCGTCGAGCGGATCACCACCGGACGGGGCACCCGCCGGGGTGGCACCGAGCCAGGTCGCGGCACCGTCCACCGAGGTGAGCGCGGACGGGCTGCCCGCGCCGATGAACGACCACCGCGACCAGGACCGCCCGTTCTCGGCGGATTCGAACAGGAAGGTGCCCGCGCGGTCACCGCCCAGTTTGCGATAGGCCGAGAGCGGGGTCTCCGAATCGGCGAGCACCTTCCGGGTCACCGGGACGACCCGGTGTTCGGCGGCGAGTTCGCGGAATCGGTCGCGGGTGGTAGTCGCGGGTGTGTGCGCGCCGTGCATTCGGACCATCATTCCAGCCGATACCCGCGAACTCGTGACGCACCCCGTCCGACGCGCCATCGCGGGTACTGTCCGGGGTATGAAGATCGGCCAGCTCGCCCCGGCGTTCGAACTCCCGGATCAGACCGGCGCCCTCCGTTCCCTCGATTCCCTGCTGGCCGACGGCCCGCTCGTTCTCTTCTTTTATCCGGCGGCCAATACTCCGGTGTGCACCGCCGAAGCCTGCCATTTCCGTGATCTCACCGCCGAATTCGCCGCCCTCGGCGCGAGTTGCGCCGGGATCTCCGCCGATGCCGTGGACGTGCAGGCCGGGTTCGCGGGCTCACAGCGGCTGGAGTACCCGCTGCTCTCCGACGCCGACGGCGCGGTGGCCGAGGAGTACGGCGTGAAACGCGGTCTGCTGGGCAAACTCATGCCGGTCAAACGACACACCTTCGTCCTCGATACCGACCGCCGGGTCCTCGAGG
>NZ_JBSFRU010000183.1:0-12451 GCF_053589395.1 Nocardia sp. NPDC003345 | reverse complement strand
CGCTGACAGCAGACGCGGGCCGAACCCTTTGGGGGCCTCGCTGAACTCGGCGCCGGTGGCTCTCGCGTTTCAGCTGGTGAACCGCATTTCGCCAATAAACTTTACACACCTGGCCGCCGCTGGATTCGGATGGCCGAGGGGCGTCGGGGTGTTCGGTTCCGGGGGCGGGCCGCGGAATGGCAGCTGCTGTCCGGGACACCGGGATCCGGGGCGACCGAGTTCTCCGGTCGGTGGTGACGATCACGCGGGGCACCGCCGACCGGAGAACGGGAACGGCGTCTACCGTCCGGTGTAGTTGGGGGCCTCCACGGTCATGGTGATGTCGTGGGGGTGGCTCTCCTTCAGGCCCGCCGCGGTGATCTGGACGAACTGGGCTTCCTGCAGGCCCGCGATGGTGTGCGCGCCGGTGTAGCCCATGGCCGCCCGCAGGCCGCCGACCAGCTGGTGGATCACCAGGCTCACCGGTCCGCGGAACGGGACCCGGCCCTCGATTCCCTCGGGCACCAGTTTGTCCTCGGCCAGCACGTCGTCCTGGAAGTAGCGGTCCTTGGAGAAGGATTTCGCCTGGCCGCGGCCCTGCATGGCACCGAGGGAGCCCATACCGCGGTAGCTCTTGAACTGCTTGCCGCCGACCAGGATCAGTTCGCCGGGCGATTCGGCGGTGCCGGCCAGCAGCGAGCCGAGCATGACGGTGGAGGCGCCCGCGGCGATGGCCTTGGCGATATCTCCGGAGAACTGGATACCGCCGTCGGCGATCACGGGGACACCGGCGGGGGCGCAGGCGGCCACGGCTTCCAGGATGGCGGTGATCTGCGGGGCGCCGACGCCGGCGACCACCCGGGTGGTGCAGATGGAACCGGGGCCGACGCCGACCTTCACCGCGTCCGCGCCCGCTTCGACCAGCGCCGCGGCCCCGGCACGCGTGGCGATATTGCCGCCGATGACCTGGATCCGGTCGCCGACCTCGGCCTTGACCTTGCTCACCATGCTGAGCACTTGGCGCTGATGGCCGTGCGCGGTATCCACCACCAGCACATCGGCGCCGGCATCGGCCAGGGTCATGGCCCGTGACCAGGCGTCGTCACCGACACCGACCGCGGCGCCGACCAGCAGGCGGCCGTCACGGTCCTTGGTGGCGTCGGGGAACTGATCGGTCTTCACGAAATCCTTGACCGTGATCAGCCCGCGCAACCGGCCCTCGCCGTCGACGATGGGCAACTTCTCGACCTTGTGTCGGCGCAGCAGTCCCAGCGCGGCTTCCGCCGTCACACCCTCCTGGGCGGTGATGAGCGGCGCCTTGGTCATCACATCGGCGACGCGGCGGTCCTGATCGACCTCGAACCGCATATCGCGGTTGGTGATGATCCCGACCAGCGCGCCCTTCTCGTCCACCACCGGCAGACCGGAGATACGGAAGCGGGCGCACATGGCGTCCACCTCGGCGAGGGTATCGGTGGGACGGCAGGTCACCGGATCGGTGACCATTCCGGCCTCGGACCGCTTCACGGTCTCCACCTGGCCCGCCTGATCGGCGACGGAGAGATTACGGTGCAGAACACCCATACCGCCGGCGCGGGCCATGGCGATCGCCATCCGCGCCTCGGTGACGGTATCCATGGCGGAACTGACCAGCGGTGTGCGCAGCCGGACCTCACGAGTCAACTGGCTGGTGGTCTCGACCGCGCTGGGGATGAGGTCCGAGGCGGCGGGCAGCAGCAGGACATCGTCGAAGGTGAGACCGAGCATGGCGATCTTGTCCGGATCGTCACCACCCGTATGGGGGCGGACGGCACGCTCGCCCGGTACGGGATTACTCATTCGGATCGACCCCTCCTGGACGTCGGCAACGCTATCGGGGGTACGGCGATCCGATAGCGAACTGTTACTGGGATTGGCTCACGGCGCCGGCTCGATTCTTCCGGTGGGTGGCCGGGTGATCGGGAGCTCGTCGGCGCCTGACACCATGGTATCGGTCGCCCTGGACCGCGGATCAACTGAGGGCCGTGCCGATCGATCGGGCAACGAAGGCGGAAACTGACGGCGCGGACGGCTGGCGCAGACCACCCTGTTCTGCGTACCGTGGGGATGTGCGTGACCATCTACCACCTGGCTTGCCGCCGGATCCGTTCGCCGGAGACCCCGCCGACCCGTCCGCCGCGCTCGATGCCATCGAGCCGGGGGAGCCGCTGGATCCTCACGAGCGCCTTGCGGTCGAAGAGGATCTCGCCGATCTCGCAGTCTACGAGGCGCTACTGGCCCACCGCGGAATCCGCGGGCTGGTGGTGAGCTGCGAGGATTGTCGGCAGGATCACTATCACGACTGGGACATGCTCCGCGCCAATCTCCTACAGCTGCTGGTCGACGGCACGGTTCGCCCGCACGAGCCCGCCTACGACCCGACCCCGGAAGCGTACGTCACCTGGGATTATTGCCGTGGTTACGCCGATGCCTCGATGAACGAGGCATTCCACGGCGACGGGTTCGACGCTTTCGACAGCTGAGTCCGGTCGTCCGGCTCGATCGACCGCCATCGAGGCGGCCGGTCCGCTTTATCGTGCCCTGATTCGCCACCCGCAACCATCCAGCAGACAGTCATCAGCACACCGCACAACGAACGACGAGTGGCCATCCACTCAGGGATGGCCACTCACCAAAAGCCGATCGCGTCGCGATCGGTTTTTTTCGTTCTTCGGTTGAGGCGGGCCGCCACGACGGACCCGTTCTTCAGTTCGGCGTGACCCCCGGAACGGTGCTGGGCAGGATCTGCGGGGCCGAGGGCACCCCGGTCTGCGGTAGCTGCGGAGCGGGCGGTTCGATCGGCCCGGGTGAACTCACGGTGGACGGCGCCATGGTGGGCGGCTCGACCGTATCCGCTCCGGGCCCGGCCGGGGTGGTCGGACCCGGGGCATCCGGGGCGGTCGTATCGGCCGAGCCGCCGCCGGGTACCGAAGTGCCGGGAGCCGGGTTGTCCGGTGCGCCGGTATCCGGCTCACCCGCGTCCGGACCGGTGCCGGGCCCCTCGGGCGATCCGGTATCGGGTGCGACCGGCCGGTCGTCGCCACCCGGGGAGCCGCCGGGTGACCCCGGGAGATCCATCGGGAGCTGGCTTCCACCGCCGGGGGTCGTGGTCACCGCGTCACCGGGCCGCTCGGTGCCGGCACCGGGGGCCTTGGAGCCGGGTGCGGACGGATCGATCGGCGCGGCCGGATCGGGAGCCGGCACCGACTGTTCGAGTTGCGCGGCGACCTCGGGGGCCTTGTCACGGACCACCTCGAACAGCTGGTTCCACCGCTCGACCAGTTCGTTGCGCTTGACCGGATCGTTGACCTGGGTGGCATTCGCCGCGGCCTGTTCCATCCGGGCGCGGGCCTGTTCGGGCTTGCCCTGTTCGAGCAGGGCCTGGGCCGCGGCCAGATTGTCGTCCGCGTACTGCACCACGGTGCTCTGCGCCTGCTCGCTGAAGACCACCTCTTTGACCCGCCACAGCGCGTCGCCGGGTTCCGCCTGGTAGGAGAACGCCGAGAGGCCGCCGAATACCAGCGCGAGCGCCGCCGCCGTAGTGGCTATCGGGCGCAGCAGGCGCAGCCGCCCGCCGGATTGCGCGCCGATCCGTGCCTGCCGGGCGCCGATCTCCTGGTTCACCGCCGCGACCACGACATCGAGATCGGGCGCGTCCGGTAACGGCGGGGCCACGATCTCGGCCCGCCAATCCGCCAACAGGGTCGCCAGCTGGAGTTCCTCGGTGCTCTCGGTGGGGATGGGCCCGCCACGGGCGATAGCGTCGATCAGTTCGTCATCACGACGGACCGCGACGATATCGACCGGTTCGGAACCGGCACCGGAGCCCTCGGCGTAGGGATCGGTGTTCCGCGATGCACGCCGCGCCCATTTGTCGCCCCGACCGCGCCCGCCATCCCTAGCCATACATTTCACCTGCCCTCGCCACTTGTGCCTTCAATTTTGCGAGCGCCCTGTGCTGGGCAACCCGTATCGCGCCCGCCGTACTGCCCACGGCGGTTGCGGTTTCTTCTGCCGACATACCCATGACCAAGCGCAGGATCAGGATCTCCCGATGCTTTTCCGGCAACGTCGCCAGCAGTGTGTTCATCTGCCGGCTGGTTTCCGATTCGAGAGCTCTCTGCTCCGGCCCGTGGTCGGTGGATATGACATCTGGTACTTCGGCCATCGCCTCCGCCTTGTTACGGGAGGCGTTGCGATGGGCGTCGGCAACCTTGTGCGAAGCAATTCCGTATACGAATGCCATGAACGGTCTGCCCTGGTCCTGATACCTGGGTAGCGCGGTCATGACCGCTAGACAGACCTCCTGCGCGACATCGTCCGCGGAGAGTTGTCCACGCTCCGCGGCACCGATCCGCGCGCGGCAATAGCGCATCACCAGCGGGCGGACCATCTCCAGTACCTGAGCTAAAGCGGACCTGTCGCCCTGCGCAGCGGCGGCGACGGCGCGGTCCAACTCTTCGCCCGTATGCGTCATCGTCAGCGATTTTCCTGGCGTTACAAGTGGCACGGTCAGTACTGACCGGTGCTTCCGCCGGTCCAGCGGAACGGGATCAACAATAGGACACCGGCGTGCGCCCGGGTCGAGACGGTGGAAACCGGGTTACCAACCGGCATCACGAAATCGACCGCCACGCTGCGCGATCAGGGCATGACACGCGGCCGCGTCCGCGGCGGCCGTGTCGCGGCCGTTACCCGGAAGACCGGTCCGCAACATCGCGCAGGCCCACCGCAGCGGCACCAGCCCCGACCGCGCGCACTGCGCGTCGACCTCCGCGGCCAGCGCCGCGGCCCTCGTGAGGTCCCCGGCCGCGCCCGCCGCCGCGGCGACCAGCAACCGCGACTTCACCTGATGCCGGACCGACGGTCCGCGCATCGCGAGTTCGAGCGCCGCCTCGGCGGCGGGGAGCGCCGCCGAGGCCCGCCCGGCGGCGAGCTCCGTCTCGGCCCGCACCCAGTACAGCCGCACGCGCGCCCGCGGCCGGTCGGTGGACGGAGCGGGCGCGGCGGTCCCGAGTAAGTGGGCGCAACGGTCGAGCAGGCGGTCCGCCAGCTCGGTGCGGCCGGTGCCCAGCGCATCGGCAGCCAGTCCGGTCAGCGCGTCGGCGGCGGCATCGACGCGGTCGGGCCTGTCGCCGTATCGGTCCGCGGTCGCCGGAACGGACGTCCGGACAGGAAGAACGCCGGGCGCCGGGGAGAGGCCGGGAAGGACGAGCGCGGCCGCCCGGCCGTCGTCGTGGGCGGCTTCCGCATGCCCGCCGAGCTGACGCCGCAGCGACCCCGTGGTCGATGCCGCCAATGAGAGCAGAACCGGATCAGTGGTCGCGACGCGGAGCCGCCGCAGCGTCTGCCGCGCCGCGGCGTAATACCCCGCACCGCCCAGGGCCACGGCCCTCCACCAGAGTTCGAGACCGTCGACCGGCTCCGGCAACTCCGCAGCCGACCCACCGCCGCCGGCCCCGAACGCGGCTTCGGCCAGTGCGGCGGTGGAGGTTTCAGGGCAGGAAACAGCGACGGGCACCGGTGCACTGTACCGGCCGGCGAAGCGGAGCTACGAGAATATCCGCCGCGTTCATCGGCGATCCGCGCGTCCAGCTATCTTCCAGCATTTTTCGAATCGGACGTGTTTCTATCAGGTTAAACTCATCCGATCAATCCATGAGCACATCCGCATCGAATTCGTCGTCGTTTCGGTTAATTAACCTGCACGCCCCCCGCAGGCCATCTGTGATCGTACCGAGATCGGCATGCGAACCCGCCTCCTCCCACGAGAATTCGGTCCGGACCGATCGGAGCACACTCACCCATCGCGGCTACCTGGGGAAATGCCGACTAGCACCGCCGATGGCCCAGAACCGGCCGGGGGCAACCACACAGTATCGCCGCGCGATTAGCGGAAGTAAACAGTCTGCGAGGTTAAATTCTCAGCGCGAAATATACGGCAAATCAGAGCGTCGAACTATTGACGGAATTTCCCCGGGGCCCCTAACGTAACTCATCGCCACGGAAGGCGCCGGATGAAATCACGCCGGTACCGACGGCAACGGTGCACCATGGCCGACGCAAGTGGCCCCGGCGTTCGCGCGAATGCCGGGTACCACGGAAAAAGTTGACCCATCACTCGCTCGACAATGCCGACGAGCTCGCGTCTACGAGGAGTTCAACCCATGCCCATGCCCACCCACCTTCCCGGACCGAACGCCGATGTCTGGGACTGGCAGATGCGCGGTTCCTGCCGGGGTGTGGACTCGGCGGTGTTCTTCCATCCCGACGGCGAACGCGGTAGAGCCCGGGCCGCTCGCGAGATGCGCGCGAAGGAGATCTGCCGGACGTGCCCGGTGCTCATGCAGTGCCGGTCGCACGCGCTGAAGGTCAGTGAGCCCTACGGCATCTGGGGCGGCATGTCGGAAACCGAGCGCGAGATGCACGCCCGGCGCAATCGGCGCCGGATGGCGGTGTAGCCTCCCGCCGCACTTCCGGCCCCGGGGCGCGACACCACTTTTTCCTCGGGGCCGCATGCACTCTCGGTCATAGCATGGCGTTATTGTTATGACCGATGACACAGGAGAGTATCGAGCTCTCAGCGCTGTTGCAGCGCTGCGGCCACTCGGATGCAGAAGCTTTCGCAGAGTTCTACGACCGGACCCGCAGCAGGGTCTTCGGTCTGGTACTGCGCGTGCTACAGGATCCCGGGTTCGCGGAGGAGACCACCCAGGAGGTCTACCTGCAGACATGGCGGACCGCGGCGAATTTCGATCCCGCGCGGGGATCGGCGGTGACCTGGTTGATGACGCTGGCCCACCGGCGCGCGGTCGACCGGGTCCGCGCCGAGCAGGCGCATACCCAGCGTGAGATCGCCTACGGAGCCCGGATACTCGGCCACGAGTACGACGAGGTGATCGAGGAGGTCGAGCGCATCCTGGACCACCAGGCGGTGGTGGTGGGACTACGCACGCTCACCGAGACCCAGCGGGAGGCGATTTCGCTGGCCTACTACGACGGCCGCACCTACGCCGAGGTGGCCCGCCAGCTCGATATCGGGCTGCCGACCGTGAAATCCCGTATCAGAGACGGTCTGACCCGGTTGAAGAAGAGTATGGGCGCGCCGCCGTCGATCACCGACCGGCGGCCGATGAGAGAACGGGCCGTTCACATTCCGGGTTGAATGTGAACGGCCCGTTCTCTTTGCCCCGCGAACGCTGGTCACGGCCTCGGATCAGTGCGCGTGACCGTGCCCGTGGTCGTCTTCTTCCTCGGCGGGCTTGTCCACCACGGCGCTCTCGGTGGTGAGCACCATCCGCGCGACGGACGCCGCGTTGATCACCGCGGAGCGGGTCACCTTGACCGGATCCACGACACCGTCGGCCAGCAGATCGCCGTAGCTCAGGGTGGCGGCGTTGAAGCCCGCCGCGCCCTCGGCGACCTTGCTCACCACGACGGAACCGTCGACGCCGGCATTGCTGGCGATCCAGAACAGCGGCGCCCGCAGCGCACCGCGCAGCACCTCCGCGCCGACGGCCTCGTCACCGGAGAGACCGGCGATCAGCCCGTCCAGCTTGGCTCCCGCCTGTACCAGCGCGGAACCACCGCCCGCGACGATGCCTTCCTCGATCGCGGCCTTGGCCGCGCTGACCGCATCCTCGACCCGGTACTTACGCTCCTTGAGCGCGGTCTCGGTGGCCGCGCCGACCCGGATCACCGCGACGCCGCCGGCCAGCTTGGCCAGCCGCTCTTCCAGCTTCTCCCGGTCCCAATCGGAATCGGTGGCCTCGATCTCGCGGCGCAGCTGGGCGCTGCGGGCGGCGATATCGTCCTTGGTGCCGCCACCGTCGATGATGGTGGTGGTGTCCTTGGTGACCACGACGCGCCGGGCCGAACCCAGCACCTCGAGACCGGCCTCGCGCAGGTTGATCCCGAGATCCGGGTTCACGACCGTACCGGCGGTGACGACGGCCAGATCGTCGAGGAACGCCTTGCGGCGGTCACCGAAGAAAGGTGCCTTGACCGCGACGGCCTTGAGGGTCTTGCGGATCGAGTTCACGACCAGGGTGGACAGCGCCTCACCCTCGACGTCCTCGGCGATGATCAGAACCGGTTTACCGGATTCGGCGATCTTCTCCAGCAGCGGCAGCAGGTCGGGCAGGGAGCTGATCTTCTCGCGGTGCAGCAGGATCTGCGCATCCTCGAACACCGCTTCCTGGCTGTCACCGTCGGTGATGAAGTACGGCGACAGATAGCCCTTGTCGAACTGGACGCCTTCGGTGACGACCAGTTCGGTGTCCAGGGTGGAGGATTCCTCCACGGTGACCACGCCGTCCTCGCCGACGGTGGTGAGCGCCTTGGCGACCATCTCGCCGATGACCTCGTCACGCGAGGACACGGTGGCGACCTGGGCGATGGCCTGCTCGCCGGAGACCGGGGTGGCCGCCGCCAGCAGCGCCTCGGAGACCGCGTCGGCCGCCTGGGCCAGACCGGCGCCGATCGCGATCGGGTTGGCACCCGCGGCGATGTTCTTCAGACCGCCACGCACCATGGCCTGCGCCAGCACGGTGGCAGTGGTGGTGCCGTCGCCGGCGACGTCGTTGGTCTTGGTGGCGACGCTCTTGACGAGCTGGGCGCCGAGGTTCTCGAAGGGATCGTCGAGATCGATATCACGCGCGATGGTGACGCCGTCGTTGGTGACGGTCGGCCCGCCGAACGATTTGGCCAGCACCACATGCCGGCCGCGCGGCCCCAGGGTGACCTTGACCGCGTCGGCGAGTTTGTCGACACCGCGCTCCAGCGCCCGGCGAGCCTGCTCGTCGAACTGGATCTGCTTTGCCATATGTCTTCGCTCCTGTATCTGATGCGCTTCGAGTTGTGTGGCACAACGCACTCCGCCCCGGGCCAGATTTCGACACCGGGGCGGAACGCATGCGCGGCAGTCGGATTACTTGCCGACGACGGCCAGCACGTCGCGCGCGGACAGGATCAGGTATTCCTCACCCTGGTACTTGATCTCGGTACCGCCGTACTTGCTGTAGATGACGGTGTCGCCCTCCTGGACATCCAGCGGGATGCGCTTCTCACCCTCGTCGTCCCAGCGGCCGGGGCCGACGGCGACAACGGTGCCTTCCTGCGGCTTCTCCTTGGCCGTATCGGGGATGACCAGGCCGGAGGCGGTCGTCGTCTCGGCCTCGTTGGCCTGGACGAGGATCTTGTCCTCGAGCGGCTTGATGTTCACGCTCGCCACGTTGAGCCCTCCACTTTCAGGGGATAACGGTCGTCCGGAACTGTTGTCCCGGACCGTCGATTCGGTCACGATGCTGACCCTGCGCAAAGCCCCGTCGTCGCGGGTGCCGGGACCGCCTGCCCAGTAGTCAAGCCTGGCACCGGGCAACAATCGGTGCCAGCTAGCACTCTATACATGCGAGTGCCAGCGCTCAAGGGCGGGCGGTGCCAATACCGCGAAGTTTCGGTTCGAGTCGATTGTGTTGTCACGAACACGCCACGAACAGTGCGCGCTGGTCGGCGGGTTGAGATCCCGGATTCCCGGGTAGACCTGAGGAAAGAGGGCTTCCCAATAATTCTCGAACTCTGTAACGTTCGGATAACAGATCGTGACACCATGTGTGATGGTTGTTCGTGAAGCCCCGCTCACCGCAGACGGCGGTGGCTTCGCGAACAACTTTCGGCATGTCCGGGGTAGCCCGTGCAACGAGCCAGGTTCCGCTCGAAGGGAGGTGAAGGGAATATGCGCACATCGCTCGGTATCTCCGCCGGCGACGAAGTGGTCTGCTCCGCACTGGTGACCACCGCGGCCAACGGTGCGCGGCGTTTCGACTACCGGGTCGTCTCGGCCGAGGCGCATTCCGATCTGGGCGATCTGGTGGCCTCCTCGATCGAGTTGATGACCACCCAGCTGCCCGCCTCCCACCAGCACGAGGCCATCTTCGGCACCCAGGTGCCCCCGGCCCGCACCTCCGGCCTCGATGTGGTCGCCGACCGTCCGCCGACCGGGGTCGCGGTGGCCTACCGCAGCAAGGAGCAGGCGCAGGCGATCCGGATGGCCACCGGCAAGCACCGGCAGCCCCAACTGGTTCCGGAGACCAGCGCCGCCCTCACCTTCCTGCGCGATACCGGCCTGCTCGACCGCTACGCCACGGTCGCGGTGATCGACCTCGGCGCCTCCGGCTGTACCGTCTCCGTCGCCGAACCGGCCGACGGCACGGTGCTGCACACCGCGCGCTCCAGCGGCGTCAGCGGCCGCGCGATCGACGATCTGCTGTACCGGCATCTGGTGGATCAGCACTACGCCAAACGCGGCACCCGGCCCAACCGCAGCGTGCTGGTCAACCGCGCCCGCACCGCCAAGGAACATCTGTCGGTCGCCCAGGTGGTGACGGTGGACCATATCGCCGGCCGCCCGCTGAAACTCACCCGTCCGGATTTCGAACTGCTCACCGCCCGGCTGATGCGCGAACTGACCCGGTTCGCCACCATGACCTTCGGGATGGCCGACCGGGCTCCGGAGGCCGTCGTGGTGATCGGCGGCGGAGCCAATATCCCGTCGGTTCTGGAAACGCTTCGTACCGAACTGGATCTGCCGGTGCTGACCGTGCCCGACCCCGACGCGGTGATCGCCAAGGGTGCCGCGCTACTCGCCGATACCGCGCGATCCAATGCGCCCAGCGGCGCGCTCACCCCGGACAAATCGGCGAATACGCTACTCAAGGCGTTCGGCACGGTGGCCGGGGCCATCGTGGTGGTGGGCCTGATCGTCGGGTACGGGGTGAACACCATCGCCCCCAGCTCCGACGAGGAGGTCTCCCCCGCCGGCACCACCAGCAGTGCGCAGGTGCCGCCCACCACCTCGGACACCCCCACCACCACTGTGGCGCCGACCACGGTGCAGGAGATCCCGCAGCAGCCGGTCGACGAGACCACCGATGCCGGTGAACCTCCGATCATGGCGGAGCCCACGGAACCGCCCTATTCGCACGGTGAGTCGACAACCACCACCCCGACGACCACCACTACCGGTTCCGCCCAGGCCGGGCCGGAGCCCTCGCAGCCGACCCTGCGACCGGACCCGAATCTGCCGCCCATTCCGTTCCCGGAGGGATTGGGTCCCGGCATCCTGGCGCCGGAGACGTCCGAGGAATCGCCCACTCCGGACGCGCCCTCCACCTCGGACGCCCCGCTGCCCGGTGGCGGTTCGCAGAGCACCGAGACCACCATCCAGATCACCCCCCCGGCCCCACAGCCCCCGCGGTTGCCGGGATCGGGTTCCGCGGGCTGAACTCGCGGCCGGGAATTCCGGTACGGCGAACCCCGCGGGACCCGCCGCGCGGTGGGGAACCGATACCGGTGGTCAGCCCACCTGGCTCACCGAGACCGGGAGCCCGGGGTCCGATGCCACCGACAGCGGTGACGGCGTGGCACCGCCGCCGATCACATGTGCCCCCAGCGCCGCGATCATCACCCCGTTATCGGTACACAGCCGGGGTTTCGGAATACGCAGCGTCAGACCCGCCGCGGCGCAGCGCTCTTCGGCCATCGAGCGGATCCGGCTGTTCGCGGTGGCGCCACCGCCCAGTACCAGGGTGTCCACTCCGGCATCCCGGGCCGCGCGAACCGCCTTCATCGTGAGTACGTCGGCAACCGCCTCCTGGAACGAGGCCGCGATATCCGCGATCGGCAACCGCTCGGTCGCCACACCCCGGCGGTGCTGCCCTTCCACATACCGCGCCACCGCGGTTTTCAGTCCGGAGAAGGAGAAGTCGTAGCGCGGATCGCGCGGGCCGGTCATACCGCGAGGGAAGGCGATCGCCGCCGGATCACCGGCCGTCGCGGCCGCGTCCAGCGCGGGACCACCGGGATAGCCGAGGTCCAGGAGCCGGGCCACCTTGTCGAACGCCTCACCGGCCGCGTCGTCGACGGTGCTGCCGAGCTCGATCAGCGGCTCCGCGAGATCGCTCACCTGTAGCAGATGGGTATGCCCGCCCGAGACCAGCAGCGCCACACAGGGCGGCATCGGACCGTGCTCGAGCGTATCCACCGCGACATGCCCGCCCAGATGGTTCAGGGCATAGAAGGGGATATCCCAGGCCGCGGCATAGGCTTTGGCGGCCGCGACACCCACCAGCAGCGCGCCGGCGAGGCCGGGCCCGATCGTGACGGCCAGCGCGTCGGGTGCGGCGATCCCCGCGGTGGCCAGCGCACGGCGCATGGCGGGCACGATCGCCTCCAGGTGGGCGCGCGAGGCGATCTCGGGCACCACACCACCGAACCGGGCGTGTTCGGCCACGCTGGAAGCGACCTCGTCGGCCAGGAGTTCACAGGTACCGTCGGGGTGACGGCGGACAATTCCGACACCGGTCTCGTCACAGGAACTCTCGATTCCCATGACGATCACGACAGCACCTCGTCGGGGGTGCGGGCGAAGCCGGCG
>NZ_JBSFRU010000182.1:0-12473 GCF_053589395.1 Nocardia sp. NPDC003345 | reverse complement strand
TGTAGCCGTAGCCGCCGAGCACCTGGATCGCGAGATCGTTCGCGGCCAGGCACCACTGTGAGGGCCAGCTCTTGGCGATCGGGGTGAGGATGTCCAGCAGCAGGGTCAGCGACCGCCGCTGCTCTTCGGACTCGGCGGTGCGCTGCTCGTCGATGAGCCGGGCACAGTAGAGCACCAGGGCGAGCCCGCCCTCGGCGTAGCTCTTCTGCGCCAGCAGCATCCGTTTGACGTCGGCGTGTTCGATGATCGGGCGCTGCGGTGCGGCCGGATCGGCGGCGCCCTTGGTACGGCCCTGCGGCCGCGAACGGGCGTAGTCCAGCGATTCGAGGTAGCCGGTATAGCCGAGCGCGGCGGCCACCAGCCCGACGCCCGCGCGGGCCTCGTTCATCATGTGGAACATGTACTTCAGGCCCTGATGGGCTTCGCCCACCAGATAGCCGATCGCCCCGGCCGAACCCTCGGGAGTCCAGCGGCCCTCACCGAAGTTGAGCACCGTATTGACGGTGCCGCGAAAACCCATCTTGTGGTTGAGCCCGGCCAACGCGACATCGTTGCGCTCACCGAGCGCGCCGTCGGCACCCACCAGATAACGCGGGACAACGAACAGCGAGATCCCCCTGGTGCCGGCCGGACCGCCCGGAATCTTGGCCAGCACCAGGTGCACGATGTTCTCGCCGAGTTCGTGATCACCGCCGGAGATCCACATCTTGGTGCCGAAGAGGCGGTAGGTGCCGTCCGCGCGCGGTTCCGCGCGGGTGACGATATCGGCGAGCGACGATCCGGCCTGGGGTTCGGACAGGCACATGGTGCCGAAGAACCGGCCTTCGAGCATGGGCGGGACGAACCGCTGGACCACGTCGGCACCGGCGTGCGCGATGAGCAGATTGGCATTGCCGATGGTGAGCAGCGGATACGCGCTGGTGCCCGGGTTGGCGGCATGGAACCAGGCGAACGCCGCCTGGGCGACCGCCGCCGGCAGCCGGGAACCCCCGAGTTCGGTATCCATGGTCGCCCCGACCATGCCCGCGTCCGCGAACGCGGCCAGCGCCGCGCGGACCTCCGGGATGATGGTGACCGTCTCACCGTCGAAGGTGGGTTCGTGCGCGTCGTTGAGCTTGTTGTGGGTGGCGAAATACTTGGTCGCCAGCTGTTCGCTCAGGTCGAGGACCGCGTCGAAGGTCTGCCGGGAGTGGTCGGTGAAGCGCGGCCGCCGCGTCAGCTGTTCGACATCGAGCCACTCGTAGAGCAGGAACTCGAGGTCTCGCCGGGACAGCAGAGTAGACCGCATAACCACCCTTTCGATACAAGTTATCGAAAGAGTATCAAATACCCGATGGTGGCGGTCCACGGATGCGCTTACCGGCCGTGCATGGCCTCATACAACACCGTGACCGCCCGGGCCGGAGCCGGCACCCGCATGAGGTCGACCATCACGTGAACCGGTGCATCAGGCGCCGTCCTCCCGGGCGAGCAGTGCCATGATCGTGGCGGCCATGGCGGCCGGATCGCCGTCCTCGGGGCGCAGTACCAGTGCCGGCGCGGCCGGCGCCTCGTAGGGGTCGTCGATTCCGGTGAAACCGCGGATCTCCCCGGCGCGGGCCTTCGCGTACAGGCCCTTGGGGTCGCGGGCCTCGCACACCGGCAACGGGGTGTCCACGAAGACCTCGACGAAGGGTATCCCGGCGCCGTCGTGGGTGGCCCGGGCCCGCTCCCGGTCGGCCTGATAGGGACTGATGAGCGAGACGATGGCGACGGTCCCGGATTCGGCGAACAGCCGGGCCACCTCACCCACCCGGCGGATGTTCTCGGTCCGGTCGGCCGCGGAGAAGCCGAGATCGGCGTTGAGGCCGTGCCGCAGATTGTCGCCGTCGAGCAGGAAGGCGGGCCGTCCGGCCGCCACCAGCCGGCGTTCGAGTTCCACGGCCACCGAGGATTTACCCGAACCGGAGAGCCCGGTCAGCCAGACGGTGAGACCGCGGGTCGCGCGCTCGGCCCGCTCGACCGCACTGGAATGCCAGACCACCCGCGAGGAGGGCAGACCGGGGCCGGTGATCATCCCGGCGCCGACGGTATCGCCGGTGGCGTCGTCCACCAGCAGGAAGCTGCCGGTGGCGCGATTGCGGCGGTAGGAGTCGAACTGCAGTGCCTGCCGGGTGCGCAGCTGGACCCGCCCGATCTCGTTGAGCGCGAGTGCCGTCGCCTTCTCGTCGCGGTGCAGGGTGTTCACATCGAGGCGGTAGTCCAGCGTGCGGATCTGCGCCGCGATGCTGCGGGTGGTGTGCCGGACGGTGTAGGACGTGCCCGGCCGCATTTCGGCCTCGTCGCTGAACCAGCACACCATCGCGTCCAGATCGCGCCCCGTATGCGGGCGGTTGGCCGGACGGCAGAGCATATCGCCGCGCCCGATATCGAGCTGGTCGGCCAGGGCCACGGTGACCGCCTGCGGCGGGAACGCCTCGGTGAGCGCAACCCCGCCGGGCCCCCAGATGCCGGTGACGGTCGTGGTGAGGCCCGAGGGCAGCACGGTGATCTCGTCGCCGGGCGACCACACACCGCTGGCGACCGTTCCGGCGTAACCGCGGAAATCCGGTGTGTGGCTGCGGATCACGTACTGCACCGGCAGCCGGGCGTCGATGAGATTGCGGTCCGAGGCGATATGCACCTCTTCGAGGTGGTGCAGCAGCGGCGTGCCCTCGTACCAGTCCATGGTGGCGCTGCGATGGACGATATTGTCACCGTGCAGGGCCGACATCGGGATGAAGGTGAGGTCCGCGATATTGAGCCGTGACGCGAAACCCGCGAACTCCTCGCGGATCTCGGCGAACCGGTCGGCCGACCAGCCGACCAGATCCATCTTGTTCACGCACAGCACCAGGTGCGGTACCCCGAGCAGCGAGGCCAGGAAGGCGTGGCGGCGGGTTTGTTCCACCACGCCGTACCGCGCGTCCACCAGGATGAGCGCCAGATCGGCGGTGGAGGCCCCGGTGACCATATTGCGGGTGTACTGCACATGTCCCGGGGTGTCGGCGATGATGAATTTCCGGCGCGGAGTGGCGAAGTAGCGGTGCGCGACATCGATCGTGATGCCCTGTTCCCGTTCGGCGCGCAGCCCGTCGGTGAGCAGCGCCAGATTCGGATAGTCCTCACCGCGGTCGCGGCTGGTGCGCTCCACCGCGTCGAGCTGATCGGTGAACAGGGTTTTGGAATCGAACAGCAACCGGCCGATGAGGGTGGATTTCCCGTCGTCGACGCTGCCCGCGGTGGCCAGGCGCAGCAGGGTGCCCATCAGAAGTAACCCTCTCGTTTGCGGTCTTCCATCCCGGCCTCGGAGATCCGGTCGTCGGCGCGGGTCGCGCCCCGTTCGGTGACCCGCGCGGTCGCGACCTCGGTCACGACATCGGCGGGGGTGGCGGCGCCGGATTCCACGCAGCCGGTGCAGGTGGCATCGCCCACGGTGCGGAACCGGACCAGTGCCTCGCGGGGTTCCTCGCCGTCGAGCAGGGTGAGGAACCGGGTATGCGCCAGCAGCATGCCGTCGCGCTGTACCACCGGGCGGCGGTGGGCGTAGTAGAGCGAGGGCAGTTCGATACCTTCGGCGGCGATATAGGTCCAGATATCGAGTTCGGTCCAGTTGGACAGCGGGAAGACCCGGATATGTTCGCCCGGACGGTGTTTGCCGTTGTACAGGTTCCACAGTTCCGGGCGCTGGCGGCGGGGGTCCCATTGGCCGTATTCGTCGCGGAAGCTGAAAACGCGTTCCTTGGCGCGCGCCTTCTCCTCGTCGCGGCGCGCGCCGCCGAAGACGGCGTCGAACCGGCCCTCACGCAGGGTTCGCAGCAGGGTGGCGGTCTGCAGCCGGTTGCGGCTGGCGCGGGGGCCGGTGTCCTCGGTGACCCGCCCGGCGTCGATATCGTCCTGGACCCGCCCGACGAGCAGGCGCAGACCGTATTTCGCGACGGCCGCGTCCCGGTAGGTGATCACCTCGTCGAAATTGTGCCCGGTATCGATATGCAGGATCGGAAACGGCACCGGCGCCGGCCAGAAGGCCTTGGTGGCCAGATGCAGCATCACCACCGAATCCTTACCGCCGGAGAACAGCAGGACGGGACGTTCGAACGTGGCGGCCACCTCCCGGAGGATATGGACCGATTCGGCCTCGAGTGCGGCCTGATGCGAGAGCTCGTAGGTGCTCGCCGCCGACTTCGTGTGCTGGCTCACGCTTAAAAACTAGAACACGTTTCTATGCGGGGTCAACGGTTTCCCGGATGGTGCCCGCCCGCCGCCGCGGTCACCGCGTCGGCGGCGGACACCAGCGCGGCGCCCCGGCGCGCGATCTCCGCCCCGGTGATCGGTTTACCGACATACATGGTGAGCACCAGTTGCTGGCGGCCCGTGGCGTCGTAGGTCGGCGCGGCCAGCAGGCTCACCGGGTGCTCTTTGCGGGGCCGCAGGTCGGAGCCCAGATAGACGCGTTCGCCGAGGGTGGTGACCAGTTCCGCCACGGCCGTGCGCAACTCCTCGGGCAGCTCGTGCCCGGCCACCCCGGCCAGCATCGAGTACAGCCGCCGGCCGGCTCCGGTCATGCTCTCCACGAGATAGCCACGGTCCCGGCATTCGGCCATGATCCGCCGCAGCAGGGGCTCGTCCTGGCGCAGCGGAACCGTCGGGGCGGTGGCCAGCCAGGCCTCGAACGCGGCCTCGCTGTCCCAGAGCACGTACATGAGCCCGACCGGCGGGGCGAAGCGGTAGGTGGCGCCGACCTGCACCATCGCGGGCCCGGCGCTGTCCAGGACGCTGATCCGCTCACCGACGACCGCCGAGGCGGTGCAGGTGGTGCCGTATTCCGCGCTCAAGCGCTCCAGTTCGGGGTGGGCCAGGGCCGCGATGGAGAAACTCTCCTGGGCCACCCGGCCCGCCGCGATGAGCGCCGGGCCCGGACCGTACTCACGGGTGCGGGGGTCGCGGGTGAGGTAGCCGGCCGCGGTCAGCTCGGTCAGGATGCCGAGGCAGGTGGGTTTGGCGATACCCAGGTCGCGGGCCATTTCGGAAAGCCCGGTACGACGGCCGCGGCGGGCGACGACGTAATCGAGGACCTGGATGACCCGCTGGGTGGGAGCGGAGCGGCGGCCGACCTCGCGTACCTCTGAGATTTCCGCGCTCATCGCTCCTCGCTCATTGACCACTCCTAGAACAGGTTCTAATCTTCTCGGTATCGAAATGTACCAGAGCGGTACATATATGGAACACCGGGAGTATCGTGCTGACCCAGCCGTTCGCGGACGCGATAGCCGCCGCCGAGGAAATCATCAAGGGCGCCCCCCATATCCGTACCGAACAGGATCTCGCCGAGGGCTACGACTATCTGGCCGGCAGTATCCGTGCCGCCATCCAGATGTCGTGGGCCTTCGAGAAGGATTTCCCGTTCTTCGTGACCTCCACCGGCCCGTACACGAAAATGGGCCTGGACAACCCCGACACCCTCTACTGGCACGCCAACGTGCGTCCGGACGCTCAATACGTCGTCACCGGCACTCGGGGCACCACCCGGGACCTGAGTTTCCAGGTGCTCAACGGCAACTATTCGCCCACCGAGGTACCGGGCGGGGAGACGGCCTTCGACGACCGCTCCATCGATATCGCCGCCGACGGCACCTACGAGCTGACCCTCGGGCCGGGCCCGGGCGGGCGCAACCACATCCAGCTCGCCGACGATTCGACGATGCTCGCCGTCCGCGAGGTCTTCGGCGATTGGGCGAACGAGAAGGCGGGCACCGTCCGGATCCGCAAGGTCGACACCGCCGGTACCGCGCCGCCCGCGATCACGAACGATCTCATGACCAAACGGTTCGAGGTCGCCGGCAAGATGCTGGTCTCGCGGCTGAAGACCTTCTTGGCGTTCCCGGAGTGGTTCTACCTGAACCTGCCGGTCAACACAATGACCGAACCGCGGCGCACCCCTGGCGGGCTGTCCACCCAGTTCTCCTCGGTCGGGCACTACGAACTCACCGGCGACCAGGTGATGATCCTGACCGTGCCGAAATCCGACGCCCCCTACCAGGGCTTCCAGCTCGGCAGCATCTGGTACCTGTCGCTGGACTACATCAACCACCAGACCAGCCTCAACGCCGACCAGGCCAACGTCGACCCCGACGGCATGATCCGCCTGGTGATCAGCGAACGCGACCCCGGCCTGGTCAACTGGATCGAGCGCACCGGCCACGACCGCGCCTATCTGCAGTTCCGCTGGCAGCGGCTGTCCCGGGAGATGACGCCCGAGGACGGCCCGGCGGTGGAGCTGGTGTCCTTCGACGAACTGCCCGACCGGCTGCCCTACTACAAGGAATCGCGGATCACCCCCGAGGACTGGCGGGCCCGGATCGCCGGCCGGCAGGCCGCGGTGGCGGAAAGGATGCTGGGCTGATGGCGCAGAGCACGGTGCTGGCGGGCAAGGTCGTCGTCGTCTCGGGTATCGGTCCCGGGCTGGGGCAGGCGATCGCGGTGCAGAGCGCGAAGGCCGGGGCCGATGTGGTGCTGGCCTCGCGTACCGAGAAGCGGCTGCGCAAAGTCGCCGCCGAGGTCGAGGAGCTGGGCCGGCGGGCCCTGGTGGTGCCCACCGATATCACCGACGACGCGGCCGCCCAGAACCTGGTGACCGCCGCCCAGGAGGAGTTCGGGCGGGTCGACGCGCTGGTGAACAACGCCTTCGCCATGCCGCCGATGGTCGACCTCGCCGAGGTCGCCTTCGACGATCTGCGCACCAGCCTGGAAACCAACGTCTTCGCGGCACTGCGGCTGACCCGCCTGTTCGCCCCCGCGCTCGCCGAGCACAAGGGGTCGGTGGTGATGATCAACTCGGCGGTGCTGCGGCATTCGCGGCAGCCCTACGGGCCCTACAAGATGACCAAGACCACCCTGCTGGCCCTGGCCCAGAGCCTGGCCACCGAACTCGGCCCACGCGGTATCCGGGTGAACTCGGTGGCCCCGGGCTGGATCTGGGCCGACACCCTGAAGTGGTATTTCGACTATCTGGCCAAGGAACGCGGTATCACCGCCGCCGAGGTGTACACCGAGACCGCCGCCGATATCGATCTGCGCCGGTTGCCCGAACCCGACGAGATCGCCGACGCGGTGGTCTTCTTCGCCTCCGAGATGTCGCGGGCGATCACCGGGACCTGTCTCGACGTGAACTGCGGCGAATTCCACCACTGAGGAGTAACGAGAAATGATCGGCAGGGAAGACGTCGGCACCATCGACGATCTGCACGCCTCCGCCACCAAGGTGGTCGGCCTCGACGATTTCGGCGACGACGGGTACCGCACCGGGCTGTCGGTACTGCTGGAATCCTACGAACGCGACGCCGAACTCACACCGTTCGGCAACAAGGTCAACCGGGCGTTCCTGCGCGGCGCGCTCATCGCGCGGGCGTTGAGCGAAGCCGGCTGGAAACAGTATCCGCGGCATGACGAGGTACCGATCGAACGTCCGATATTCGTTACCGGACTGCCCCGGTCGGGGACCACGGCCGTGCACCGCCTGCTCACCGCCGATCCGGGCCATCAGGGCCTGGAGATGTGGCTGACCGAGATGCCCCAGCCGCGCCCGCCGCGCGAGACCTGGGAACAGGATCCGGTGTTCGCGCGCCTGCAGGCCGGTTACGAGAAACACCATGTCGAGCACCCGGAATTCATGGGCGTGCACCATATCTCGGCCGATCAGGTGGAGGAGTGCTGGCAGCTGCTGCGGCAGTCGGCCATGTCGATCTCCTACGAATGCCTGGGCTACCTGCCGCGCTACTCCGAATGGCTACGCGAACAGGACTGGACCCCGGCCTACGCCCGCCACCGCAAGAACCTGCAGTTGATCGGGCTCAACGATCCGGACCGGCGCTGGGTGCTGAAGAATCCGAGCCATCTGTTCGCGCTCGACGCCCTGCTGGAGGTGTACCCGGACGCGCTGGTCATCCAGATGCATCGCCTGCCGCGCACCATCATCGCCTCGGTCTGCAGTCTCAACGAACAGGCGACGGCGGGCTGGTCGGAGAAGTTCCGGGGGCCGGTGGTGGGGGCGTCGCAGCTCGAACTGTGGTCGCGCGGGGCGAAAACCTTCCTGGCGGATCGGAAGAAGTATCCGGCGGCGCAGTTCTGCGATGTCTACTACGAGGACTTCGTCACCGATCCGATCGCCACCGTGGACAAGATCTACACACAGTTCGGAATCGAGTTCACCGAGGCGGCCCGGGAACGGATGCGCTCTCTGCACGGTGAGTCCACCTCGGGTGCGGCTCGGCCGGCGCACAAGTATTCGCTGGCCGATTTCGGGCTGGATCCCGATGAGGTGGATACCGCGTTCGCGCCCTATCTCGACGAGCACTACCCGGACGGCGGCCGGGGCTGATCGTCCCCCGGCGTGCGGCCGGTTCGGCACGGCGCCACGGGTCGGTCCGGTAGGAGGTGCGACGGCCTCCGCGGGCTTCGTGCGCGGCGTCGTGTCCGGTCGGTAGGTCGTGGACCTGCCGACCGGATCGGCGCACAGCCGGGCGCAGGTCGGTGAACGGGGCGCGGACCCGCCGCCACTGCCGGTGCGAGCAGGATCAGGGCTGTCCCGGCTTCAGGACGATGAACAGTCCGTGGGCTTCGGCGCACAGTCGTTCGCCGTCGTGCAGGGTCGCCTTGATCCACACCTTGCGGCCCTCCTGGCGTTCGGTCCAGGCGTGCAGTTTCAGTTCCCGGTTCAGCGGGGTGATCGACCGGTAGTCGACGGTCAGCGACGCGGTACGGGTGACCGACCCGGAATGCGCCGATCCGGCCAGACCCATGAGATCGTCGAACCCCAGCGAGATGTAGCCGCCGTGTGCCGCCGCGTTCCCGCCCAGATGGAAGGTGCGGTAGGTGATCCGCGCCTCCACACCGTCGCGGCCCACCTTGTCGACCCAGTACGGCGGTAGCGTCACGTTACCGCGCGAGGGCAGGTCGAACCGGGTCCAGCCCGGCGCGTCCCATTCCTCGCCGATATGTGCGGAGAGCCGGTCGTTCAGCTTCTCCAGGATGCCGGCGGCCTCCAGGACGAACTCGTCGGGCGGGGTGGCCAGCCGGGCCCGGTCCATGAGCGTGCGGACCTGTTCGACGAACTCGCCGTAATGCGGACCGCCGCGGCTGGTGTCGACCGAGCGGACCGCGTCCATCAGCTCCGACATCGGCCGGAATCCGCCCTCGTGGTGCTCGGCACTGGGGAGTGCGTTACCGGCCTCGTTTTCGCTCATGAGAACACGTTATAGGTCGAGGCGGGACGCGCTGCCCGCCGGGGCGCGGTATGTGCCGGTGACCGGCCTGGAACGGGAGGTGCCCGGCCGCGTAGGCTGCCCGGTTGGCGGCGCCGGCGGGACTGAGGTTTCGACCGGCGGCCGGTACCCGTTCGTGCGACGATTCTCCGGACGGGGTGTATGCACGCGGGGCGGTCGGCTCGGGCCGCCGGGAGGACGGGAATGTCGACGACGCCGCTGACCCAGCAGAATTTCCAGACGGTCGTGGCCACCAATCACATCGTGCTGGTGGACTTCTGGGCGACCTGGTGCGGTTGGTGCACCCGGTTCGCGCCCGTCTACGAGGCCTCGTCGGAGACCCACCGCGATATCGTGCACGCCACCGTGGAGGCCGAGGCCGAACCGGCCCTGGCCGCCGCCGGCCAGGTGGACCGCTACCCCTGGGTGATGGCCTTCCGCGAGGGCACGATGGTCTACTCGCAGGCCGGTTTCCTGCCCGCCGAACAGCTCGAGGAGCTGGTACAGCAGGTGCGGTGGATGGATATGGAGGCCTTCCGCCGTGAACACGGGCAACCGCAGTCGCAGCCGGCGGCCCGCGGCCCGGAGGCTCCGGAGACCGGGCGGGCGGGGATCGCGCCGGGACCGCAGCCGTACGGATGGCCCGGACTGCCCGCGGCGTGAAGGGCGTACTCGAACCGGGCGGGGACTTCGCCGGATATCGCATCGAACGGTTGCTGGGAGCCGGGGGGATGGGCGAGGTGTATCTCGCCCGCGACCGGGATCTCCCGCGACCGGTGGCGCTCAAACTGCTGACCCCGATCGCCGGGGACGATCGGGATATCCGGGCCCGCTTCCTGCACGAGGCCGATACCGCGGCGCGGCTGTCGCATCCGAATATCGTCGCGGTCTACGCCCGCGGCGAGGAGGCCGGCCGGCTGTGGATGGCGATCCAGTACATCGAGGGCACCGATGTCGCCGCGGTGCTGCGGCACGGGCCGGTCCGCCCCGATCACGCGGTGCGGATCACCGAGGAGACGGCCCGGGCGCTCGACCACGCACACACCGCCGGGGTGCTGCACCGCGATGTCAAACCCGCGAACATCCTGCTGGCCTGGGGGAGTCAGCAGCAGGTGTTCCTCTCCGATTTCGGGATCGCCAAGGCCCTCGACCGCACCGACGGCCTCACCCGCACCGGTGAGCTGTACGCGAGCTTCCACTACGCGGCGCCGGAGCAGTTCGAGATGCGCGCCGATATCGACCGCCGCGCCGATGTGTACTCGCTGGGCTGCACGCTCTACTACATGCTGACCGCCCGGTTGCCCTACCCGGCGACCACGACGGGCGCGCTGATCAACGCCCACCTCAATGCCCCGGTACCGCGGCCCTCCGAGATCGATCCGGCGCTGCCGTCCGGATTCGACGCGGTGATCGCCCGCGCCATGGCCAAGAATCGCGATCACCGGTTCGCCGATTGCGGGGAACTCGCCCGGGCGGCGCGGCGTGCCCTCACCGAACCCGCGGTGACGATGCCGGCGGTCGTGGCGGCGTCGCGGCCGCTCCCGGAGCCCACGCCCCGGCGTGCCCGCCGCTGGTGGCCGGCGGCGGTCGCCGCGGCGCTGTCGCTCGCCGTCTTCGGGACGACCGTATGGCTCACCGGGGTCTTCCGGCCCGATGGGGCCGAGGCCGGTGGTACGCCCGTCGTCCCGGGAGGGGCGAAGGCCGCGGCCGAACAGGCCGCCTGCGAATACACCGCGCTGGTCGCCAGTTACGACTACGAGAACCCGGCGGCCTGGGAGCAGCAGGTGCAGGCGGGCGCGACGGGTCAGTGGAAATCCCAGGCGGCCACGGTGCTGCCGATGGCCCGGATGCTGATCGCCTCGGATCCGGAGCGCTCCCGGGCCGGCGATACCGCCTGTGCGGCCACGATGACCGAGAACGACACCCGCGCCGAGGTCCAGGTGCAGCTCACCACCCTCAACGCCGAACCCGGCGCGGCGGAGACAGCACGCGAGCTGTCGGTGTCCACCGTGATGGAACTGGTGGACGGACAATGGCTGTGCAGTGTCTTCAACGCGCCGTTCCTGCCGGGCTGAATATGCCGGTGGTGGTTTGCGCGGTGCCCGAACGGGGCAAGGTGGTAGACGTCCGGTTCGCTGCGCATATGCTGGCCGGGCTGCACGATGGAGGTAAGTCTTGACGGTCGAGGTGCTGGCCGACCCGGAGCCGGGCGGGTCGTGGCAGGGCGCAGGGCAGCAGGCCCGTCCGGCGCCGCCGGTGGCGATGATCGAGCGGATGACGCTGATCCTGGACGCGTTCGCGCCCGCCACTCCGGTATTGACCCTGCACGATCTGGTGGAACGCACCGGGCTGCCGCGTTCGACGGTGCACCGGATCCTGGATCAGATGATCCGGCTGCGCTGGCTCGCGCATTCCCCGGGCGGATACCGGCTGGGCCTGCGCACACTGGAACTGGGCGGGCTGGCCGCGGGGCACAACGAACTGCGGACCGTGATCGGGCCGCTGCTGCACGAACTGTGCCAGCGCATCGGCTCGGTCGGGCATCTCGGTGTCCTCGACGGCCGCGATATCGTCTACCTCGACAAAACCGGTGGCCGGCAGAGCGCGACGGTACCCACCCGCATCGGCGGCCGTCTCCCGGCGCACAGCACCGCGCTCGGTAAGGCGCTGCTGGCCGGCCTCGATCCCGGCGTGGTGGAAACCTCGTTGCGTGAGCAGTTGCCGCGCCTTACCCCGCGCACCATCGGCGACCGGCTGGAACTACATCGCGAGCTGGCGCGGATCCGCAGCCGCCAGGGAATCGCCGTGGACAACGAGGAAGCGGTCACCGGGATCGGCTGTGTCGCGGTGGCGGTGCGGCGGCGCGGTGTCGCCGTCGCGGCCCTGTCGCTGTCCACCCGGGTCGGGACGGGCCGTCCCGGTATCGATACCGGCCGCCAGGCCCGGCAGCTGGCCGCACTCGCCGCCGAGGCCGGGCGACTGCTCTCGCGCGACTGATCCGCGGCCCCGGCCGTGGCCGGGACCGCGGTAGGGGTCAGGCCTTGCCGAGAGCGGCCGCGAGCGCGCGTCCCGCTGCCCGGCCCGAGAAGATACAACCGCCGAGAAAGGTTCCTTCGAGCGCGTTGTAGCAGGAGCCTGATCACCCAGGATGCGGCCGGCGAGCACGGCACGCTCGTCGGGGACACCGCTGAGATC
>NZ_JBSFRU010000181.1:0-12553 GCF_053589395.1 Nocardia sp. NPDC003345 | reverse complement strand
CATCAGATAACCGATACCGCTGGTGGCGTTGACCTGCTCGACCACGACCAGTGCCAGCCACGAGATGGTGACCGCCAGCCGCAGGCCGGTGAAGAAACCGGGTAGCGACCCGGGCAGCGCGACCCGGCGGATGAAACCCCACCGCGACAGCCCCACCGTCTGCGCCAGTTCGACGTAGCGGGCGTCGACACCGCGCAACTGCGCATGGGTGTTGATATAGACCGGAACCAGGACCGCGGCGGTGATGACGATGAGTTTCATCTCCTCACCGATACCGAACCACACGATGAACAGCGGAATCAGGGCCAGTGTCGGGATCGACCGCTTGATCTGCACCGGGCCGTCGACCACCGCCTCGCCGATCCGGCTCAGGCCGGCCACCAGGGCCAGCACCACCCCGATCGAGACACCGAGCGCCAAGCCGATCGCGGCGCGCTGCAGCGAGGTGAGCAGATTCGATTGCAGGGTTCCGTCGGCCGCGAGATCCGAGGCGGTGCGCAGCACATCCCACGGCGCCGGCAGCGTCTCCGGATCCAGTGCGCCCGAGACGGATCCGAGCACCCAGGCCAACACCAGCAACAGGGGCCCGATCGCGAAACCGAAGGGGATCGGGCGACCCGGGCCCAGTCGTACGGGCCGGCGTGCGGGACGGGAGGTCGCGGGCCGGGACGCCGTACCGGATCTGGTCCCGGCGAGGATATCTATGGTCGCCACTAGCGTTTCTCCTGTTGTTCGAACCGGGCACCGGCCGCGGTGACGGCCTGCGTGATCACCTCGTCGAAGCGCAGGTCGAATCCGTCGGCGGCGTCGATATCGCGCGGCAGCTCACCGGCCGCGTCGATCACGTCGATGGTGGCCTGTTGCTGATCGACCAGCCGCTGGTCCAGATGCGGAAAGGTGAATTCGCCGAGGGAGTCCACGATGCGCCCGGCATCCTCGGCGCTGAGCTTCTGGTTCTCGATGTAGTAGATGCGCGCCCATTCGTCGCTGTGGGTGTTGGTCCAGTGGAAGGCACGCACGAACGCCCCGACCAGCGCCCGCAGCGCCGCGGCCTTCGCCGGTTCGGCCGTCGCCTCCCGGCGCGCGTACAGGTAACCGAGCCCGAAATAGATCCCCTCGGTCTTCTCGGCGGGGATCACCGTGGCGCCCGGCGTCCGGAGGAACCGGGTCAGCCGCGGCTCGTTCAACGGCGCGATATCGACCTGCCCGGTGCGGACGGCATCGTTGAAATCGGACAACTGCAACCGCACCAGCTCGACATCGGCGGTGCTGAGCCCGGCCAGGCTCAGGGCACGCAGCACCGCCGCCTGCTGCGCGGTGCCTTCCGCGTAGGCGATCTTCTTACCTCGCAGATCGGCGACCGAGGCCGCGGCGACACCCGGAGCCACGGCGAGCTGGATACCGTCCGGATCGGTCTGGTACGCCGCCACTATCGGCACATCCTGTTTCGCGGCCAGTGCGTGGATCGGTGGGACGTCACCGACCGGCGCCACATCGGCCGCACCGGCCCGGAACGCCTCCAGGATCTCCGGGCCGCCGATGAAATTGGCGAACTCCACCTCGAACGGCAGTTTCTCCAGCTCACCCGAGGCCCGCAGCGCCGTCTGGAATCGTTCCTGCTGATCGGCGATCACGAGTGTGGTGCCCGGCGGGATCTCGGTGGGCAGCGGGGTATCGAGTGAGACGGCTCCCGGGTCGTCGCCGGCCGCGCAACCGGTGAGCGTGACCCCAACCGTTGCCACGGCGAGGATCATCGCGACGGTCCGGAGCCGGAGACGCCCGGCGAGGCACCGAAATTGAGACATTCCGGCATTGAAGCAACGTCGGCCGCCCGCCGGAATGATTAAAGCGACGACGATTCGAACTATGCTCCGGTCCGGCCCTCGCGGTGCCGGCCGGCCGTACGGGTCCGGCCCACCGCGTCGGCGCGGAAGGCCTCCAGGAGCGCGATCTTGGCGTCGGTCGGCTGGCCCGCGGCATGGACGATGAAATCGCCCGGCCGGTGCTCGTTCCAGAAACTGTTCATCGACCGCTTCGCCGCCACCTTGACCCGTAGTTCGGGCTGCAGGGCGATGGCGCGGGTCATCGCGGTCTGCTCGTAGAAGAGCGCCGACACCTCGTGGCGCCAGGTGGTGCGCAGCAGCTGGATGGCGCGGGCGTTGTTGCGCAACAGGAAACTACCCGAGTTCAGGCCCAGTTCGTCGTGGGTGACGATCAGGTCGTAGTCGTCGTCGCACAGATCACGCAGGTCCACATCGAAATTCGTGATGGCGGCGTCGGCGTCGGTCCAGTAGATCCAGTCGTGATCGCTGAGATGGCGCTGGACGGCGGGGATCTTGGACCAGTGCGGCGCCCGGGCGGTGGTGAAGACCCCGGTGTAGCCGTAGAACGCGAAACCGTGGCGGGCGCAGTAGGCGTACTTGTCCTCCGCGTGCGGCCGTGCCCATTCCGCGATGTCCGGCGTCCACAGCGTGACGACGCCGATCGGCGCGGAGCGGTCCGCGAGACTCCACAGCGGCGGGTCGCCGCGGCGCGCGGTGCGCTCACGGGCGCGTACCGGCGGTTCGGGAACCGGCGGGACGGGCCGGAGGCGGCCGGTCCGGGCGGCGGCGCCGTCGGCGCGCAGCGACCGCCGGGTCCGGCGATGCTCCTCGATCACCGCCAGTACCTCGGGGGCGCAGCGCCGGATATCGCGGTGATCCCGGACCCAGCGCGCCGCGGCGCGGCCCATATCCACCGCTTCCAGGCGGTGCGCCGCCACCCATCGGAGGCGGGCGGCGATATCACCGGTGTCCGGGACCGCGACCGCGCCGTGGCCGCTCTCGCCGAACGGATGCCGGTACGGGCGCCAGGTGGCCGGTTCGACCGGAAGCACCAGATCGGCGGCGTCGCGGCAGAGGTCGGCGTGACCTTCGGAATCGGTCGCGATCACGGGTAGGCCGGTGGCCATGGCCTCGAGGGCGACGGTGGGCGACCCCTCGTTGCCCAGGGCCAGTACGACATCGGCGGCGGCGTACCACCTCGGGTCGGTGCGGACCGGTCCGGTGACGGTTTCGATATGGATCCGCGGATCGGCCGCGATATGGCAGTCGGGCCAGCCGCGCCACGATACCATCACCAGCCGCGCGCCGGGATCGCCGCGAAAGGCCTCCCGCCAGGCGGCTATACCTTCGCGATAGTTCGCCGACTGCGGTTCCATCATGCCCACCATCAAGGTGGTGAGGCCCCTGCGCACCGGACGTTCCCGCAGGGCGTGGATCCGGGTATCCACACCGGCGGCCACGATGTGCACCGGCGCGGTGACGCCGCAGGTCCGGAAGACGGTCGCGACATAGCGGCTGGGCGCTATCACCGCCCGCGCCCGGTTCAGCTGCCGCACCCAATGCGGCGGGATCCGGGAGCTCTCGCAGGTGGTCCTGATGAACAGATCGGTGCCCAGCAGGCAGTCGGGCTCCGGCGCGCCGGGCCAGCCGGAGTAGAGCACCGGGCCGTCCACCCTGGCCGAGGACTTCTCGAGCAGGGCCAGCAACTCCGCGGAACAGCCGGCGGGATCCGGATCGAGGGATGCCACATTGACCCGGGCGCCCGCCTCGTGCAGGCCGAGCGCCAGGGATTCGTTGGCGCACCGGTATCCGGCATCGGTGGCGAACTCGCCGACCAGGGTCAGCGGCGCGATGCCGAAACGCCGGCGCGGCCCCGGGGCGTGGCGCGGGGCGCGGTGGGCCTTGGCGGCGTGGCCGCCGTGGGTTCGGGTCACGCTAACGGGGTCCGTAGCCGTAGGGGGACGTGGAATATCCGTACACCCCGTACCCATACGGCCGGTCGCCGTAGGTGTCGTAACCGTAGGCCCGAGCCGTGTCCCCGTGCCCGGGACGCCCGGGGCGCGGAGCCTCGGCGCGGGCGAACTCCGGGAAGACGGCCGTGGCGAGTGCGGCCAGCGCCCCCGCACCGGAATAGCGGAACATACTGCGGCGAGAAAACATCGGAACTCCCTTTCGCTCAGGCGGAGAGGGCAGCGAGCCGAGGACGCTGCCCCCGCGCGCGATGGACGACGGTGATCGCGACCGCGGCCACCGATATCGCTGCGACCGCGGCGGTTTGGAGCCATATCTCCCGGGCATCGAGTGCCGGGGCGGTCGTTCCCCGGAACCCGATGAGGACGACGGCGAACAGGAAGAGCGCGTTGCGCAGTACGGCGTACCCGGACAGTAGTGGGCCGAGCCGGCGGAGACCGCCGCCGGTGAGCGACAGGCCACGGATGTGGGCCGCGACCGGTGCGATCACGACGGCCGTGAGCACCGTGGCGGCGGCGATCGCCGCCACGATTCCGAATGCGCCCGACAGCAGCAGGATTCCGGCGAGCAGCGTGACGGCGGGAATCGGTTGTGCGATCGGCCGCACCAGCCGGGCGGGGACCAGTTGATAGGCCGCGAACCAGATCTCGCGCCGGGTCGCGGTGGAGTGGAGCATGGCCAGACCCCATGCGATCAGCACACCGCCCACGACCAACCGGGTCGCCAGCTCGAACGCGGCCCAGGGCACCGGCAGAACCATGACGACTCCTTCGGATGGGGTCTACACGAATATGCGACGGATACGCCGGGGCCCGCCGGGAACCGCCGGCACGCGCCCCGTCGGGTCCGCTGTGGCACTGCGCTTTCGTATTCCGTTGTATAGCGTCGGGCAGCCTTTCCGCAAACCGGGCCCGGGTGGCCATGCCCGATTCCGGTGTGCGCAGGTCCGGAGATTTCCGGTGTTCCTCCCGGTCGGTCCGGCGTGTCCGGTCTCCGGGCGGACGGGGAACCCGGCAATGGTGTGGCATTCACGATTTCGAGGCACGGGCCGCCCGGACGGCAGCGGATGCGGTGCGCGGCGGGCTCAGTCCCCGCCGAATCGCAGACGCCCGCCGGGCGAGACCGAGGCGCGCGCGCCCAGCCGGATTGCCGTGCGGGGATCGGTGACATCCCCGGCGTAGTACCACTCCATCGATGCGCGCTCGCCGGTGATGTCGAGGAGTCCGTAACCGTGGGAGTCGAGTTCGGCGTAATGAATATGGCGGTTGAGCGCCCGGACCGATTCCTCGAGCGCGATACTCGCCGTACGCGGGGGCGCGTGCAGCAGATCGCCGATACCCGCCGAGGTCACCGACGGCACCACGAATTCCGTTCCCGCGGTGGGACCATCTGGATAGCGCGCGGCATCGAGTGGTACATCGGCGGCCCAGGAGCTGTGGATATCGCCGGTGAGATAGACGATATCGGTTGCCCCACCGTCGACGAGGGCGGTGAGCAGGCGATTACGATCGGCGGTGTAGCCGTCCCACTGGTCGGTGTTGGGCGCGAGGCCCGAACGCGCGATACCGAGCACCTCGGTCACCGCCGCGGTGGTCCCGGGGTCGAGCGGCGGGAAGAGCAGCGGGGCGATCATCACCGAGTTCCCCACCAGCTGCCAGCGCGCCGACCCCGAGGTCAGCCCGGCGGTGAGCCACCGCAGCTGGGCGGCGCCGGTGAGTGTGCGGGCCGGATCGTCGGCGTCGCGCGAGCCCGGCCGCGGCGGCGCGTCCCGGTAACTGCGCAGGTCCAGCATCGACAGCTCGGCCGTCGTGCCGAACCGCAGGCGCCGGTACAGCTGTACCGTGCCGCCGGCGGTTCGCGCGCGCACCGGCATCCATTCCAGATAGGCCCGGGCCGACGCGGCGCGGCGATCCGCCCACGAGCCCTCGCCGGGATCGTGATTCTCGGCCCCGCCCGCCCAGGAGTTGTTGGCGGATTCATGGTCGTCCCAGGTGCAGATGAACGGCACCGCGGCATGCAGTGCCATCAGATCGGGGTCGGTCTTGTACTGGCCGTGCCGGATCCGGTAATCGGCCAGCGAGACGATCTCGTGTGCCGGTTCGTGCCGCCGCACGGCGCCGCCGCGGCCGCCGAAGCGGCCGGCCGCGTACTCGTACAGATAGTCGCCCAGGTGGATGACGGCGTCCAGATCATCACGACCGGCGAGATGGCGATAGGCGGCGAAATAGCCGGCCTCCCAGTTCGAGCAGGAGACGACCCCGAAGCGCAGGCGCCCGGGTACGGCGTCGCCGGCGGGTGCGGTGCGGGTACGGCCCACGGGCGAGCTCCGGCCCAGGGCGAGAAACCGGTAGAAGTAATCGCGGCCGGACGCGAGCCCCCGGACGTCGACCTTCACCGTATGGTCGGAGTCGGCCGTCGCGGTGACGGTCGCACCGGCGACCACCACCGCGAACCGCTCGTCGGCGGCGACCTCCCAGCGCACGGCGACCGCCGGGCCCGTCCCCGAACCCGGTACCGCGCCGGGGTCCGGGGTGATGCGGGTCCAGAGGATCACCCCGTCCGGTAGCGGATCGCCCGAGGCGACACCGTGGGCGAACACCGGAAGCTCCGCCCGTGCGGCCGGAAGGGACACCGCGGGGACCGCGGCGGCCGTCACCGCTCCGGCTCGCAGCAGGGTCCGGCGGCCCAGGGTGGGACCGCCGATTCTCGGCACGGTGCTTTCTCCGCTCACATCGTCCGATCCCAGCCGACCCGGCGGCGTAGGGCAAGTCGAACCACCCGTCGCCGGTGACCGGGCGGCGTCTGATACGGGCGGCGTCTGATACGGGCGGGCGACACGGCTGCCGCATCCCCGGAACGGGTGCGGCGGCGCGGGTACGCTGCCGCCTATGGCCAGTGCCGACAGCACCGAACCTCCGCCTCCGCCGCCCACCACCCGTCCCCGCACCGTGGCCCGGCTGCTGCTCGCCGGGGCGCTGATCTTCGCGGGACTGAGTCATCTGTTCTGGGCCCGGAAGGATTTCCAGGCCCAGGTGCCCGATTGGGTGCCGCTGGACAAGGACGGCGTCGTGATGGCCTCGGGCGGGGTGGAGATCATGCTCGGCGCGGGGCTGGCCGTGCTCACCCGGGACCGTGTGCGGCTCGGCCGGATCACCGCGCTGTTCTTCGTCGCGGTGTTCCCCGGCAATATCGCGCAATGGCGCGGGCAGCGATCGGCCTTCCGGCTCGATACCGACGAGCTGCGCTTCGCGCGGCTGCTGTTCCAGCCGCTGCTGGTGCTGTGGGCGCTGTGGTCGACCGCGACGCCGCGTCGCTGAGACCCGCTCGTCCGGCCACCGTGCGCCGGCGTCACCGTGTGATTCCCAGGCCCGGATCGTTCCCCGACCGAGAGTGACACAGTATGACCGGCCGCGCTCGCCCGAGATTCTCGCTCGTGCTCGTCGCCGGGCTGTGGTCTGCCGCCTGCGCGGTGATCGCGGCGGGCCCACCGGCGGACGCCGCCGCGCCGGATAGCGCCTGCGGTGCGCCGATATCTCCCGAGTCCGCCGCCGAGATCGTCGCGCTGTCCGATACCTCGGTGCTCGGCGACGAGGGCGCGGGCCCGGCCGCGATGCGCCTGGAACGCGCGGTCGAGCGGAACCGGCGGATCACCGAGATCCTGGTCGCCCACCGTGACCGGCGCGGATTGTTCGCCGTGGGACTCGACGCCGTAGAACACGCGGCGGTGATGCCGCTACAACGCGACCCGGCCGCGTTCGACGACCCGGAATGGGCGCATCGCATCAGTCTGGACCTGCTGCTGCGGTTTCTGCGCAGTGTGCACGCGGAGTTCACCGCGGCGCCGATGGCACCGCACTGGGACCATTACTTCCGGCTCGCCCGGCAGTGCGACCTGTCCCCGGCCAGGGTGGCGATGGCCGGCTACAACGCCCATCTCACGATGGATCTCGCCGAAGCCGTGGCCGCCACCCGCGCCGTTCCGGCGAACGCGGGTGACCATTTCCGGATCGTGGACGCCATCGCGAGCCACGGCTTCCTCATCGTCGATATCACCGACGCGGTGTACGGCGCCGACCTCGGGCCGCTGTGGCGGTTCTACTTCCTGGGTGAGGGGCTGGACGCGGTGCTGGGGGCCGGGGTGGCCACCGGGCCGCTGCTGCGGCTGGCCGACGCGGGCGCCAATGTGGTCATCTTCGGTAACGGGCTCGGGCTCCAGGATCCCGCCGCGGCGCCCGCGGTGCGCGCGGAGATGGACGTGTTGTGGCGTAGTGCCGATACCGCGTTCGAGGTCCTCGCGGCGCACGGCGGGCTGTAGCCGCCGGTCGGCGCGTCGTCCGCCATGATCCGGAGATGCCGCCTGTTCAGACCGGGAAAAATGGGTACCCGTCGGCTGCGGACCGTGTCCCGTTCGCCCGAAAGGAGCGCCGACCCGCAGCCGAGCTCGCACGCCCACGGTCGCGCGCGGTGACCGGCCGGGAAACCGGCGCCGGTTTCCGGTCTCATCGTGCGGGCCGGACCCCGTTCGAGGTACCGGAGGCAGAGGAGAAAGCCGTGAGCTACCGGACCGTGGTCGTGGCGATGCTCGTCGCGACGGCCTGCAGTGGGGGAATCGCAGTGCCGGCGGGAGCCGGCCCGGGCGTGGAGATCATCCCCGCCCAGAATGTGCCGGACCGGACGTCGCTGGCGCTGCGCGGCCCGGGCGGTATCCGATGGGAAACCGCGAACGCGGACGAATCGCGCAGCGCGTTGTCGATGGCCAAGCTCTACCTGGCCGATTACGCCCTGCGCCACGGCGACGGTTCCGCCGCGGACCGGCTCTGTGCCGAGCGGATGATCCGGGTATCCGATGACGCGGCCGCCGATACGGTCGCGGCCAAATACCCGGAAGCGATCGGCGCGGTCGCCGCCGAGTACGGGCTGGACCGCACCTCGCCCGGCCCGGGCTGGCAGCTCTCGACCACCAGCAGTGCCGACGTGGCCGATTTCCTCGCCGCGAAGCAGTCCACCGACCCGGGTTCGCCCATTCTGCTGTGGATGGCGACGGCCCCGCCGACGGCGGCCGACGGGACCGCGCAGGATTGGGGCACCGCGAGACTGCCGGGCGTCCAGGGCAGCAAATGGGGCTGGTCGGACCTGCCGCCGCCGGAGGTGGCGTCGGCGTCCTTCGGCCCTGGTTTCACCGTGGCGGCGCATACGCGCGGTGGACCCGGCGACCAGACGGCCGATGTACTGGGTGCGCTGAGCGAGATGTTCGAACGTGTCGGCGGTCCGGCGGACCGGGTCGCGGGCCGGTAGGAACGCGCGCTTTCTTAGGGCGTGCCGGGGCGGCGCTCACCGCCGGTGCCCGGCACCGGCGGTGAACGCGCCGCGGAACAGCGGCCCGATCACCCCGGCCAGATATCCGGTATCGGGCACCGTCACATGAGCGGCGCTACCGAATACCGCCGCCAGCTCGGCGTCCCCGGTGGGCGCCCCGAGGGTCAGGCAGACGCAGCCGATGCCGCCGGCCCGGGCCTCGGCCAGTGCCCGGTGCGCATCGGCGGCGCCGTAGGCACGTTCGTAGCCGTGGTCGTAGGCCAGCCCGTCCGATACCACCAGCAACAGACGTCGCGTGGTTCCGCCCTCCGCCCGCAGGACCGCGGTGCCGTGCCGGATGGCCGCTCCCAGCCGCGAGTAGCCACCGGGCTCCAGGCCCCGCAGCAGCTGCCGCTCCCGCAGGGTGAAGGGGTCGTCGAACCGTTTCACCGCCGGTAACCGCACCGCGCCGCGGCCCTGGGACCGGAAACCGTAGAGCGCGACCCGGTCGCCGAGTTCGTGCAGGGTGGCGGTGAGCGCCGCCGCGGCGGCCCGCTGGTGTTCGTGGACGGGCCGCCCGTCGCCGCCCGGTTCGGCGGCCGAACCCGAGATATCGAGCAGAATCAGTACGGACAGATCCCGGCGGTGTCGCGGGAAGTCGAGGTAGATCGCTTCGTCCGGTGCCGATCCGGCGCGCACCCGGACCAAGGATTCGACCACGGCGTCGATATCGAGATCATCGCCCTGCGGCTGCCGGCGAACCGGTCCGGGGGTGGTGCCGAGCCGCGCGAGGGCGCGCCGGAGACCGTGCCGGTCGCACTCCGGCACCTGCGTCTGCGGGCCGGGTTCCGGTCCGGTCTCCACGACCGTGCACCAGCGCGGGCGGTAGCGCCGGCGATGGAAATCCCATTCGGGATAGGTGCGCGCACCGGGCCGGTCCCCGCCGGGCGGGCCGTCATCGGCCGCCGCGACCGCGGTCGAGGCCACCGCGCCGGCGCCGCGAGTCCGGGGCCGGCCACGATATCCGGCGGAATCGGCGCCGGGTGGCCCGGTGCGGCCGCCGCCGCGGCCCGCGCCGAGCAGACGCCGCAGCAGACCGCCGAGGAATCCGCCGCCACCGATCGGGCTGGTGAACGGGTCGGGGAGACCGTCGCCGGGATCGGTGTCGTCGAGTTCGGCCGGGTCGCGGCCGGTTCGCGCGGACCGTGGGCGATGACGGCCGGTGGACAGCGCGGCGGCCGGATCATCGGTCCGGATGGTCCGGGCGCGGATGACCCCGAAACACCGTGGTGCGTCGGGCAACCGGGCGCGGCTTCGCGCGACGGCCAGCGAATCGTGCGGGCCGCCGGACAGCGCGGCGATGTCGGCGTCGACGAGGTCCAGCACATCGGGAGGTAGCAGGGCCGAGTGGGCCAGCAATGCGCGGTGACCTTCGACAGTCAGATACCGCGCGGCCCGTGCCGGACCGCGGCCGAGTGCGCGCACTACGGCCGGATCGAGTCCGCCCACGCCGATCAGGCAGGCCTGCACCGCCAGCGACCGCCGCCGTTCGCGCGGCGACGCGAGGGGGTCCAGGTAGACGTAGCGGCCGTCGGTCCGGCTCGGTTCGCCCGGGGCGGCCGCCGCCACCCCGACCGCCCGGTCGGCCAGGGCGCGGGCCAGCAGTGTCAGCCCCGCCGTATCGCTCTCACCCGCGTCGTCGCCCACGAAATACCCACCGTCCGGCCGTGTCTCCCGGCCGGAGACCGTTGACCAAATATCTGTTCCACGATAGGGTTCGTTCCCGCACGGGTCAACGCGGTCGCCGGTTGGAGAACCATGGATTTCTCGTATCCTCCCGATACCGAACGCTTCCGGTCCGGACTCCGTTCCTGGCTCGCGGCGAATCTGACCGCCGAGGTGATCGACAGCGGTTCCCGCCGCGGCGCCGACGACGCCGCCTTCGAAATCCTCCGGAAATGGAACGCGGCGATGGCCGACGCGGGCTGGGGCGCGGTGGCCTGGCCCGCACGGTACGGCGGCCGGGGGGCGACGGTGCTCGAACAACTCGTCTACGCGGAGGAGACCACGCGGGCCCGGGTTCCGATGCCGCTCAACGTGATCGGCATGAACAATATCGCCCCCGCGATCATGCGGTACGGCACCGACGACCAGAAGGACCGGTTCCTGCGCCGGATGCCGCGCGCCGACGATATCTGGTGCCAGGGGATGTCGGAGCCGGAAGCCGGGTCGGATCTGGCCGCGCTGCGCACCCGGGCCGTACCCGACGGCGGCGATTTCGTCATCGACGGGCAGAAGGTCTGGACATCGCTGGGGCACCGTGCGAACTGGTGTCAGCTCTACGCGCGCACCGACCCGCAGGCGCCGAAACATCATGGGATCACCTGTTTCCTGGTGGATATGTCGCTGCCCGGGATCGAGGCCCGCCCCCTGGTGACATTGACCGGCGAGGCGGATTTCGCCGAGATCTTCTTCGACCGGGTGCGGGTGCCGGCGGCGGCCATGCTCGGCCCGCGCGACGGCGGATGGCAGGTGGCCACCACGACGCTGTCGCACGAGCGGGCCGGTGCCGCGCGACTCTATGCCGAACAGCAGGTGCTGCTGAACGATCTCGTCGCCGCGCTGGCCCCGGTGCGCAAGAACGGCCGCTCGATCCTGGAGGACCCGGTCACCCGATGCCGTCTGGGCGGCCTCTCGGTTCGGGTCACCTATCTGGAAATGCTCTGCCGCCGCGCTATTTCGGCCGAGCTGCACGGTGGCGACGGGACCGGTTCGGCGAGTCTGGCGAAAACGGTGTGGGCCGAGGTCGGGCAGGCACTCGCCGAGACCGCCTACGACCTGCTCGGAGACGATGCGGATCCCCGGTGGGGCCGCCATCGCCTCGCGACCCGGTCGCTGACGATCGCCGGCGGCACCACCCAGATCAACAAGAACCTCACCGCCGGCCGAGTGTTGGGACTGCCACGGTCATGAATCTCGAACCCACCGAAGAACTCACCGCGTTACGCGCCACCCTCCGAGCCTTCCTCGCCGAGAACGCGAGCGTATCGAACCATCTGCGGCCACTGCTCGACGATCCGCGCGGCACCGGTGACGCGGTGTGGCAGGGGCTGGCCGGGCTGGGCGTCACGGGGTTGCTGGTGCCGCAGCGGTACGGCGGGGCCGGGATACCGCTGGCCGATACCGCGGTGGTGCTCGAGGAACTGGGCGCCGCCCTGTACTCGGGTCCGTGGTTGTCGACCGCGGTCGCCGCACCGCGCGCCCTGGCCCGGTTCGGGGCCGGGGAATCGGCCGCCGGCCTGTACCGGGGGATCGCCGCCGGTTCGATCATCGCGACGGTGGCCCCGCTGGACCCGGCGCAGCGGCGGCCGCGGGTGGGCACCGATACCGACGCCGCCGCGCGCGATCTCATCGACGCCAACCCCGGCGCCTTCCACGACGAGAGCCTGGTGCTGGAAAGCCAG
>NZ_JBSFRU010000180.1:0-12566 GCF_053589395.1 Nocardia sp. NPDC003345 | reverse complement strand
CTTCCGATCTATGATGAAGGTGCCCTTGTCGGTCATCATCGGGAAATCACCCATGAAGACCGTCTGGCTCTTGATCTCACCGGTGTTGTTGTTGATGAACTCCGCGGTGACGAACAACGGCGCCGCGTAGGTCATGTCCTTGTCTTTGCACTCGTCGATCGAGGCCTTGACCTCTTCGAAGCGCGGGTCCGAGAAGGACAGGGACATGGAGCCGGAGAAGTCCTCGATCGGCGAGAGCTCCTCGAGGACCTCCTCGAGCCCGCCGACCAGTCCGCCGTCACCCCGCGCGGCGGCCCGCTCACGCCAATCCGGCGTGCCGACCAGCCAGGCGAAAGATTCCGTTTGTAGATCGAGAAGTCCGGGCACCTCCAGCGGCTCCCGGATCTTCGCGAAAGACACCCGCAACGGAGCCCCGGGGATACCTCCCGAAACTCCCAGCTTCGTATTGGCGCTTGTCTGGGTGGAGACTGCCAAGATGCGTCCTTCCAGCACCTCACGCGCGTCGCGTGGTGGTCCGCGACCGTCGCTTGTCTGCTACATTTTTGGATTCTCGCTGGTCACAACCCGAACGAGACTCGAACAGCAAACAACGGAAGCAACACCGGAAGGGTGGGACTTTCGTAGTGCGATCAAGGAATGGACAGGAGGCAGCCAGCGCAACGTCCAAACCTACACCTACCTATACGGAGGTGTCAAAGTACCACCCCGGCGAGCCGTTGGGCGGCTGACTCGCCGGACCGGTTCGCTGGCTGCGTTCCGGTCCGCGGTCCGAGCCGCCGACAACTGATTCGGCGCTGGCGGTCGTGCACTCTCGGTGACGGTCGAAGCCGTCTCCAATAGCGTGACGGGTCGGGCGAAAGTCGTCAAGTGCCCGTGCCGACCTGCTGGTCCTCGGATCGATTGCCGCAGTACAAGATCACCCGAAACGCCGACCGCAAGGGCGTCGCGGGGGTGCGCAGGCCTCGGATCGACGACCGGCGAGCCCGGGCGTGTCCGCGAAAACAAACAGCGCGCCGGGCGTGAACCCGACGCGCTGCTCTCGGAGCAAGCCTGTTACAGCTTGGGGTACTGCGCGGTCTCGAAGTCCGAACCCGGGAAATCGTTACCCGCGTCACGGCCGGCCGGCTGCCGCCCGGAGTTGGAGTTGTACGACATGACCATCGTCTCGTCGTTCTCGTCCAGCGATTCGCGGATGGCCACCTGCGCGGCATGCGGCAGGGTGTGCATGACCTCGCGGACGCGGTCCTTACGCCGCTGCACGGCCTGGCGTACCGGCATACCCGGGGTGGCACGCATCTGCGGGATGATGCCGTCGACCTCTTCGGCGCCACCGTGATGGTGGCCGGCGTCCACGAGCGCCTGCTCGCGCGCCATCTGCGCCTCGTCCTTCTCCTCGGACATACCGATCGGACCGATCATGCGGCCGTTGAGGAACTGCTTGACCACCGGCTCCTCGCTGGTGAGCAGCACCTCACGCGGACCGAACATCACCAGCTGGCGCCGGAACAGCATGCCGATGTTGTCGGGCACGGTACGGGCCAGGTTGATGTTGTGCGTCACGATCAGGATCGTCGCGTCGATCTGCGCGTTGATATCGATGAGCAGCTGGCTCAGATACGAGGTACGCACCGGGTCGAGACCCGAGTCCGGCTCGTCGACCAGGATGATCTGCGGATCGAGCACCAGCGCGCGGGCCAGCCCGGCACGCTTACGCATACCGCCGGAGATCTCGCCGGGCAGTTTGCCCTCCGCACCGAGCAGACCGGTGAGTTCGAGCTTCTCCATGACGATCTTGCGGATCTCGGACTCGGACTTCTTCGTATGTTCCCGAAGCGGGAAGGCGACATTGTCGAAGAGGTTCATCGAGCCGAACAGCGCGCCGTCCTGGAACAGGACGCCGAAAAGTTTCCGGATTTCGTAGAGCTCCTTATTGGAGCAGGTGGTGATATCGGTACCACCGATGAAAATGGACCCGCGCTCCGGCCGCAACAGGCCGATCAGCGACTTCAGGAATACGGACTTACCGGTACCCGACGGGCCCAGCAGCGCGCTGACCTCACCGGCAGGCAGGGTAATAGAAACGTCCTGCCAAATCCGCTGTGAACCGAACGACTTGGTTACACTCTCGGTCCTGACCTCGACGCCCACGCCAACCTCCACATTTCTCAGCGAGCTGCCCACTTCGGCACCGCAGACCCGGTAGCGGTGCGTCTCACGTCACAGTGGGTTCGGCCACTCTATCTCATGGCACACCCATAGCACACCCGACCTGACCGAAGAGTAACCACGGGCGGTGGTCGCCGCCTGGAAGAATCGGCGTTAACCAGCGCGGGAATGATCACCCGGGAAACGAGAAACGGGCGGTCCCGAGGGACCGCCCGTTTCCGGCTGTACCGGTCGGAATTACTTGACCGAGACCTTCGCGCCCGCGCCTTCCAGCTTCTCCTTGGCGGCGTCGGCGGCTTCCTTGGCGACCTTCTCCAGGATCGGCTTCGGAGCACCCTCGACGAGGTCCTTGGCCTCCTTCAGGCCCAGGCCGGAGACGATCTCACGGACCACCTTGATGACCTGGATCTTCTTATCGCCGGCACCCTCGAGGATGACGTCGAACTCGTCCTGCTCCTCGGCTGCCTCGGCGGCGGCCGGGGCGGCACCGGCGGCGGCGACGGCGACCGGAGCAGCAGCGGTGACCTCGAACTTCTCCTCGAACTTCTTGACGAAGTCCGACAGCTCGAGCAGGGTCATGTTGCCGAAGGTTTCGAGCAGCTCATCAACGTTGGCCATTGATATGTCCTTTCGATAGTGAATGTCTGTGCGGGCGAGCCGGACGCGGCCCTTCCGCGAATGGGGTTGCGGAAGGTGTTACTCCGCGGCGGCGTCTCCGCCTTCGGCCTGCTTCTTCTCCTGCAGGGCGGCGGCCAGGCGGGCCACCTGCGAAGCGGGAGCGTTGAACAGACCGGCGGCCTTGGCCAGGTTGCCCTTCATGGCACCGGCCAGCTTGGCCAGCAGGACCTCGCGCGACTCCAGGTCGGCGATCCGCTCGACCTCGGCCACGGACAGCGGTGCGCCGTCCATGTAGCCGCCCTTGATGACCAGCGCCTTGTTGTCCTTGGCGAAGGTCTTGAGGGCCTTGGCCGCCTCGACCGGTTCGCCCGAGATGAACGCGATCGCGGTGGGTCCGACGAACAGGTCGTCCAGGCCCTCCACGCCGGCCTCGGCCGCGGCGCGCTTCACCAGGGTGTTCTTGGCGACGGAGTACGTGGCATCGGCACCCAGCGCACGACGCAGCTGGGTCAGCGCACCGACGGACAGACCACGGTATTCCGTGATGACCGCGGCGGTCGAGCCCTTGAACTGCTCGGTGATCTCCGCGACCGCGGTTACCTTTTCGGGTTTCGCCATACTTCGCCTCCTCTCTGATGTCGGTATGGATATGCCCTACCGAATCAGGGGCCGGCAAAAGAACAAGCGCCCCGAACGCAGAGCGTTCCGGGGCGCGAAGAGTATTCGGACCGCAGGCGCAAACCCGCACTCCACTCCCAGCCTCGGCTCTCCCTGCGCGGGCCGCCGGCACTTTCGCCGGACCTTCGACCGATTCCATACGGAATCAGCGACCAACGGTCTTCGGTAGAACGGATTGGGTGGCGGTCGAACTCGTCGACAACCGCCGATCAGAGTACCCCGCGACCCGCCCATCTGGCAAAACGTGCCCGCAATCCCCCTTCCGCAACGATATTCGCCGGCCCCTCGCGGTGAGACATGACACAACCGGTCCGCACTCCGGCGGAGATCACACGATCATAGTGTTACTTCAGGTAACAGATAGTGGTTCGCTGCTGAGTATGACGACCGACATAATCGCTGCGCCTCGACTGCTGGACCGACGTTCTCGACGGTTCCTGGCCCTCGCCGTCATCTGCCTGACGGAACTGCTCGTGGTCCTGGACAACACCATCGTCAATGTCGCGCTGCCCTCGATCGGCGTAGAACTCACCACCGGGGTCAGCGGGCTGCAGTGGGTGGTCGACGCCTACACCCTGACCTTCGCCGGACTGTTGCTGGCCTGCGGAAACCTCGGCGACCGGTACGGCCGCCGCCGCGTGATGACGATCGGGCTCGCCGGCGTGGCCCTCGCCTCCATCGGCGGCGCGCTCTCGGATTCGCTCGGGGCCGTGATCACCGCCCGGGCCGTGATGGGCGTTTTCGCGGCCGCGGTCTTTCCCGCGACGCTCGCCCTGATCATCAATATCTTCACCGACCGCCGCGAACGCGCTCTGGCCATCGCCGCCTGGACCGCGATGGCGGGATTCGCCATCGCGATCGGCCCGATTTCCGGCGGATGGCTCCTCGAACACTTCTCCTGGCATTCCGTCTTCTGGATCAACGTCCCCGTAGCGCTCGTCGCGCTGGCGGCGGTACTGCGCTGGGTTCCGGAATCCCGAGCACAGCACACCGGCCGCCTCGATCTACCCGGAATCGGACTCTCCATCGCCGGAATCGTGCTCGTGGTCCGGGCCGTCATCGAGGCGCCCCACTACGGCTGGCTCGCCCCGGTCACCCTCGCCACGGGGACGGCCGGCCTCGCGCTGCTGGCCGCCTTCGTCGGCTGGGAACTGCGCACCACCACACCGATCCTCGATATGCGGCTGTTCCGGGTACGCCGTTTCTCGCTGCCCGCCCTGGCGATCGCCGTCGGCTACTTCTCGATGTTCGGCTTCCTGTTCCTCATCACCCAGTACTTCCAGGGCGTCCGCGAGTACACCCCGCTGGAGTTCGGAATCGCCTCGTTGCCGTTCGCGGCCTCGGTCGCGCTCGGCGCGCCCCTGGCCACGCTGCTCGCGCAAAGATTCGGTACCACACCGGTGATCGTCTTCGGGCTCCTGCTCACGGGGCTGGGCCTCTACCTGGGCGGCCAGGTGACCGTCGACAGCGGTTACCTCACCGATGTGCTGCCCTCGATGGTGTCCATGGCTCTCGGCCTGGCGATCGTGCAAGGCCCGGCGACCGAATCCATCATGTCGGCGCTACCACTCGACGAAGCCGGGGCGGGTTCGGCGGTCAACGATACGACCCGCGAGATCGGCGGCACCCTGGGCGTGGCGGTACTCGGATCCATCGTGGCGTCCTACTACACCACCCGCGTCCAGCCCCTGCTGGACCGAGTACCGGCGTCGCTGATGACCGAGGACGAGAAGGGATTCGCGGCCGCCACCCCGCTCAGCATTCTGGAAATGCGCGAACGCGAACTGGCGCCGTTCTTCGACACCCAGCGCGAAACCCTCATCACGGCGATGAAAGCCGCCTGCCTGGAAGGTTCGCACGCGGCGTCACTCGTCGCGACAGCGGCGGTGCTGGTGTGCGCGGCGATCGTCGCCGTCGCGCTGCCCTGGGGTGTGCACAGGGGTGATTCGATCCTGTTCGGCGATCGCACACCGTGACAGCGGGCCTACCGCTACGACCCCCCGAACGAAAAAGCGACGGCGGGAGCATCCGCGGAGGATGCTCCCGCCGTCGCGGGATAGTGCCTGGCGCCGTTTACGCTTCCTCGTCCAGGAGGTTGCGGGTGCGGTTCGGGTCCACCGGGATGCCCGGTCCGGTGTTCGTCGAGACCGTCACCTTCTTGACGTAACGCCCCTTGGCGGTCGACGGCTTGGCGCGCAGGATCTCGTCCAGCGCGGCGCCGTAGTTCTCGACCAGCTTGTTGTCGTCGAACGACGCCTTACCGATCACGAAGTGCAGGTTGGCCTGCTTGTCGACGCGGAAGTTGATCTTGCCGCCCTTGATGTCGGCGACCGCCTTGGTCACATCGGTGGTGACCGTGCCGGTCTTCGGGTTCGGCATCAGACCACGCGGGCCCAGGACGCGCGCGATACGGCCGACCTTGGCCATCTGGTCCGGAGTGGCGATCGCGGCGTCGAAGTCCAGCCAGCCGCCCTGGATCCGCTCGATCAGATCCTCGGCGCCCACGGCGTCGGCACCGGCGGCCTCGGCCTCTGCGGCCTTCTCGCCGGCCGCGAACACGATGACGCGAGCGGTCTTACCGGTGCCGTGCGGCAGGTTCACGGTGCCACGCACCATCTGATCGGCTTTACGGGGATCCACGCCCAGCCGGACCGCGACCTCGACGGTCGCGTCGGTCTTGGTGGTGGCGGTCTCCTTGGCCAGCCGGGTGGCGGCGAGCGGGGAGTACAGCTTGTCGCGATCGACCTTCTCGGCCGCGGCGAGATACGCCTTGCTTCGTTTTGCCATGTTTCTCTGTCCTGTTCTTGGTTCAGTCGTGGTTATCGGGCCTGGCCGGCCCTCCCACCGAAAGCGGGCACTCGGCACCAGTGCCTGATGGAGGCCTTCGCTACGCCTGCGTGGTTACGCTGCGCAGCCACCTCCGGCGCTGACGCTCAGCCCTCGACGGTGATACCCATCGAGCGCGCGGTCCCGGCGATGATCTTGGCCGCCTGATCGATATCGTTGGCGTTCAGATCTTCCTGCTTGGTCTTGGCGATCTCGCGCACCTGATCCATGGTCACCGTGGCGACCTTGTTGCGGTGCGGCTCGGCCGAGCCCTTCTGCACACCGGCGGCCTTCAGCAGCAACCGGGCGGCGGGCGGCGTCTTCAGCTTGAAGTCGAAGGACCGATCCTCGTACACCGAGATCTCGACCGGCACGACGTTGCCACGCTGCGATTCGGTCGCGGCGTTGTACGCCTTGCAGAACTCCATGATGTTGACGCCGTGCTGACCGAGCGCCGGACCCACCGGGGGGGCCGGGTTCGCCTGGCCGGCCTGGATCTGAAGCTTGATGATCCCGGCGAGCTTCTTCTTCTTGGGGGGCATCTTTCTTTCCTAGGGTGTGGTGTTCCTTGCTCTCTGCAAGTTCCGGCCCGAGGCTCGCGGCCTCGGGAGCACAGGCGCCGCCTACTAGATCTTGGCGACCTTGGTGAATTCCAGTTCGACCGGAGTTTCGCGCCCGAAGATCGAGACCAGCACCTTGAGCTTCTGCTGTTCGGCGTTGACCTCGGAGATGGTCGCGGGCAGCGTCGCGAACGGGCCGTCCATCACCGTCACCGATTCGCCGACCTCGAAATCGACCTCGATGGCGGGCTTGGCCGCGGTCTCGCCGGCGCTCTCCTGGGAGGCCGCGGCGGTGGCCGGCGCGGCCGCCTTCTTCTGCTGCGACGCCGGAACCAGGAACTTCACCACTTCGTTGATGGTCAGCGGCGAGGGACGCGAGGTGGCGCCCACGAATCCGGTGACGCCCGGGGTGTTGCGCACCGCGCCCCAGGATTCGTCGTTCAGATCCATCCGGACCAGGATGTAGCCCGGCAGCACCTTGCGGTTCACGCTCTTGCGCTGGCCGTTCTTGATCTCGGTGACCTCTTCGGTGGGCACCTCGACCTGGAAGATGTAATCCTCCAGGTCCAGGTTCTGCACACGGGTCTCGAGGTTGGTCTTCACCTTGTTCTCGTAGCCGGCATAGGAGTGGATGACGTACCAATCGCCGGGCGAGCGCCGCAGGACGGCTTTCATCTGCTCGACCGGATCCGGCTCCTCGCCGTCGTCGGATGCGGGCGCGGCCTCGTCGGCAGCCTCGGGCGCGGCGTCGGACGCCGGCTCCTCGACGGATACGGCGGCCTCCTCGGCCGTCTGATCGTCGACCGGGAACTCGTCGGTGGTGTCGTTCTCCGGGGTGCTCACTGGGCACTCGCTTCCTGTGTCGTCACGTGCATCCTCTGCGTGCCGGGTTCGGGCGCGGCGTTCTCCTATGCATCCGGCCCGCGGTGCGGATCGGTTACCGGCGCCGATATCGCCTGGCTAACCGAACAACCAGTCGACACCGAAGATGAACGCCAGATCCAACCCTCTGATGAACGCGACCATGAAGATCACGAACACCAGCACAACGGTCGTATAGGTGACCATCTGCTTCCGGTTGGGCCAGATAACCTTCCGCAGTTCCGCGATCACCTCACGCAGGAACTTGAACAAACGCTTGAACGGATTCCGCGACCGATCATTCTGGGATCGGCCCGACTTCGTCTCGGCCTTGCGTTCGGGCCGATCGATGGTGGCGATCGAACCGGTATCGGACGCGCCCGACGAGGCGGACCGGCTCCGCCGAGCGGAGCGCTTTCCGCTCGGCCGTGCGGCGGCGGTGTCGTCGCCGTCGTCGGCGCCATATCCGCCGCGGCGAGTGTCCCGCTCGTCGGTCACGTCGATCCTCTCGTCGCTGGTGTCCAGGGCAGGGGCGACAGGACTTGAACCTGCAACCTGCGGTTTTGGAGACCGCTGCTCTGCCATTTGAGCTACGCCCCTTCGGCCGAACCGGGCACCCGGAGGTGAAGGTCGGCCACACTGCGATATTCAGTTGTCGACGTGGGTGTCACACAACACGCGCGCCGCTCCGGCAGATGCCGGCCCCGTCGGCGAGGCCGGACCGATCGGCCCGGTCCGAGCCTACTCAGCCGTATCGGCCGAAACTCGGGAACCTCGCCTGGAACCAGCCTTGCAGAGCAGCGCGCATCGGCTGGTGACCCCAGAAACCCGAGTGTACGGCACGGTCGGCGCGAGAAGCCAATCAGGGTCACCCGACCAGGTCAGGACAACCGCACCGTCGCCGTGGCCCGGCCGAAGATCTTACGGCCGCCGGATTTCGCGACGATCGCGATCACCGCGGTCTTCGTTTCCGGATCGAGGGATTTGACCTTGCCGGTGAATTCGACCTCGGCCGCTTCGGTGGCGCTCACGAAGACCGGGCTGGTGAAGCGGACGTTGTACTCCTTCACCCCGCCGGGATCGCCCAGCCAGGAGGAGACGAATCCGCCACCCAGCCCCATGGAGAGCATCCCGTGCGCCACGCAGGTGTCCAGATCCACCAGCTTCACGACCTCGTCGCTCCAGTGGATGGGATTGGCGTCGCCGGAAACGCCGGCGTAGTTGACCAGATCACCGCGGGTGAGGCGCACGACGCGCGCCGGGAGTTCCTCCCCCACCGCGACCTCGTCGAACGCCCGGGCGAACCGGGTGGGCGCCACGGCGAGCGCCGCGGGCGCGGGCGGAGTGGGATGTGACCGCGGCGTGTGATCGGGCATGGAGGCTTCCATACCGTGCATCAGCACATTGCGGACGGCGTCGTTGAGATTGGGGTCGATATCACCGCCGCTGCGGCCGACCAGCGTGGTGTAGGTGGTCAGAACCACCTCATCGTGCTGATCGGTGACGATGTTCTTGGTGACGATGATGTCGCCGCCGAACGCCTGGCGGAACGAATGCAGGTAGACATCGCAGGTCAGCCTGTCGCCGACCAGGATCGGCCGGTGGAATTCCAGGATCTGATCGGTCTGCATGATCTGGCTGAGGTCGTAGCCGGTGACGACCGTCTCGAAGAGTCTGCGCTGCGCCAGGATGCCGACCAGCGAGATGAACGTCAGCGGAGCGACAAGACCGTCGTAGCCGAACTCCAGTGCGATGTCCTCGTCCCAGTGCACCGGGTGGCTGTCCTGGACGGCGCGGGCGTACTCACGCACCTTCTCACGGCCGACCTCGTAATAGTCGTCGACGCGGTAGTGGTGACCGACCATCGCGGCCGCGTTCGCGGCGGGGTCGAACTCCGTATCCGTCGCGACCGCTTCGTCTGTTCCGGTGTTCAATGTCACGGGAGGACTGTACCTATCTGACCCCGCAGCACGGAGTCTGCATGGCGACTGGACATCAGCCCGGAGACGATAGTGGCGTGACCACGAGGGGCCGTGCCGCCGCCCGATCATGACTGCGACCGGGTACCCGGCCGCGGATTGGATGGCCCGGACCGCCGCCACACGGCGGCGGTATCACGAGAGGGTCAGCGCGACTCGCGGTGCGCCCGGTGGGTACCGCAGTTCGGGCAGAATTTCTTCAGCTCGAGGCGGTCCGGGTCGTTACGCCGGTTCTTCTTGGTGATGTAGTTGCGATGCTTGCACTGCTCGCAGGCCAAGGTGATCTTTGGCCGGACATCGGTGGACTTCGCGGCCACGATATGCCTTCTTTCCGGTCAACCAGAGGGTCAATCAGTATGGGTAGCGATGGCCGGACTTGAACCGGCGACACAACGATTATGAGTCGTTTGCTCTACCGACTGAGCTACACCGCCTTACGTACCATCTGCAACGGCGACGTCGCGGCTTGGAGTGCCGAGTCGGACACCACCGGCAATCCGGCGAGCCCCCTAACGGAATCGAACCGTTGACCTTTTCCTTACCATGGAAACGCTCTGCCGACTGAGCTAAGGGGGCGCGACTTCTCCGCAGCGGGAAGCAGAGAACTTCTACCCGTTGCCTCGAAGACTTGAACGAGAGTACACACTCACCGCCATGAGCTCCAAACCGCGTGGTCAGAGCACATTTTCCGCGGGCGGGCGCGCACGACGCGAGCCCGGAAACGACGAAACCCCCGCCGAATTTCCTCGGCGGGGGTTCGTGGTGGCAGGTGTAGGATTCGAACCTACGTAGGCTTTCACCGACAGATTTACAGTCTGCTCCCATTGGCCGCTCGGGCAACCTGCCTGGTAGCGCACACCCGAACTTTTGATCTTCGATCGCATTTCCGAGTGCGCTGAGCAGGATACAACGAACCCGCACCCGTAATGCAAACCCGCTGGCCAGATCGCACGAACACGGCCCTACCGAGGCGGCCCATCGGCGCCGCACCGGTAACGAGGTAGCTTGCCTAGGCACGCAGGGGTGATTCAACAGCGAACAGGAGCTCAGTGTGGCCGATTCATCATTCGATATCGTCAGCAAGGTCGAACGGCAGGAAGTCGACAACGCCCTGCACCAGGCCGAAAAGGAACTGAACACCCGCTACGACTTCCGGGGAACCGGCGCGGCGATCGAATGGTCCGGTGAGGACAACGTCGTACTGACCGCCGAATCCGAGGAGCGGGTGCAGGCCGCACTCGAGGTCTTCAAAGAGAAGCTGATCCGGCGTGATATCTCCCTCAAGGCCTTCGACGCCGGCGAACCGGTCGCCTCCGGCAAGACCTACAAGATCACCGGATCGCTGGTCCAGGGCATCGACTCCGAGCATGCCAAGAAGATCTCCAAGAAGATCCGCGACGAGGGCCCCAAAGGCGTCAAGGCCCAGATCCAGGGCGACGAACTGCGCGTCACCAGCAAGAAGCGCGACGACCTGCAGGCCGTCATTTCCCTGCTCAAGGGCGAGGACTTCGGGATCGCGCTGCAGTTCGTGAACTACCGGTAGCCACCGCCCGGCCCGGCCGGATCAGCGGCCCGCCATCTGTTCCAGCCGCGCGATCCGCTCCGCCATCGGCGGATGCGTCGAGAACAGCCGGGCCATCCGCTCACCGGGACGGAACGGATTGGCGATCATCAGATGCGATTGCGCGGTGAGCCGGGGTTCGGGCGGCAACGGAGCCGCCTGCACCCCGCGCTCCAGCTTCCGCAACGCCGACGCCAATGCGAGCGGGTCACCGGTCAGCTCGGCTCCCGATTCGTCGGCCTGATACTCCCGCGACCGCGACACCGCCATCTTGATCACACCGGCCGCGATCGGCCCCAGCAGACTCACCAGCAGCACCCCGATCAGGTTGGGACCGGAACCGCCGCGGTTACCGCCGAACGCGGCCGCGAAATACGCGAAATTGGCGAGCCCGGAAATCACCGCCGCCATCGCGCCGGCCACCGAGGAAATCAAGATATCCCGGTTGTATACATGGGACAATTCGTGCCCGAGCACGGCCCGTAATTCCCGCTCGTCGAGAATCTGCAGAATCCCACTCGTACAACAGACGGCCGCATGCCGTGGGTTACGCCCGGTGGCGAACGCATTGGGCGCGTTCGTGGGGCTGATATACAACCGCGGCATCGGCTGCCGCGCGGTGGTCGCCAGCTCACGCACGATCTTGTAGATGACCGGCGCCTCGATCTCACTCACCGGCTGCGCCCGCATCGCCTTGAGCGCCAGCTTGTCGCTGTTGAAATACGCGTAGCCGTTCATGGCCACCGCGAGCACTATCGCGATCACCAGAATGGTCGTATTCCGGAACGCCGCTCCCGCGAGGACTATCAACGCGGAAAGACCGACCATGAGCCCGAACGTTTTCATTCCATTCGCAAACCCGTGCCCGTGCATAGCACTCCTGTATACGTGGCGCGTCCAGACGCGCGAATTTCGGCCAGAACCGCTACTGCACGACAACGAGCACCACACCCGGGGAGTTCCGTGAAGTTGGAGCGGCTGCTTCGAGGCAGGGTGGTTCGGGGCGGCCCGTACGCGGAGGTGGGGTTGGATCGACTCGCTCCGTGGAGGGTGTTGAGAGGCGACCGCTCCGTGGAGGGAGAGTTCGGATGTGCCCCTCCGTGTTGGGTGAGTTGAGAGGCGAACGCTCTGTGGAGGGAGATTTCGGATGTGCCCCTCCGTGTTGGTGAGTTGAGAGGCGCCGCGGAGGTGATTTCGGATGTGCCCCTCCGCGAAGGGTCGCGCTGTAATTTTGGAGCGCCTCCGGCGCTCGAGGGTGGGGCCCTATTAACCCCGGGTCTTCACTCCCGCCGGTCGGTCGCTGCGCTCCCTCCCTCT